>NZ_FPCB01000009.1:0-67237 GCF_900116815.1 Methylobacterium sp. 174MFSha1.1
CGCCGCCGCTTGAGGAGCGGCGGGACGCGACCTTCGGTGAGCAAGGAGCTGTAAGCACGGCCAAGGCCAGAGCAGGATGAGGGACCTGGGACCAGGACACTCCGCCACGTCATCGCGCGTCACAGCGCGTCGGGATGTTGGGAGCCTGGTTCTTCGCAAGGAACGCTTGTGCGCACCCCTTGGTGGCCCGCCGTCGTCCTCGTCGCATCAACCGCGGCGGCACGACGGCATCAGAGGCCGGATACATGACTGCTCCTGAACCGACTGGCTCAAACCGATGCTCACAAACCCTTGCGAAACGGGGGCCGTCCATACATGACATTCTGGGCTTCATTCACCGTCGAGGCGAGCAAGACTTCCGACTGCGAAAGTACGGCAGCCGCTCAAGCCAACCCCGCCAGCACCACCTCCCGCAACCCCTGCGGCAGCGCCACCAGCTCGCCGTGGATCGGCTCGCGCCGGTTGTAGACCGGAACGCGGCCGTCGAGGCCCAGCACGGCACCTCCCGCCTCGCGCAGGATCAGGTCGGCCCCGGCGAGGTCCCAGTCGCGGGCATCCGACGAAACCAGCCCGACATCGACCAGCCCTTCCGCCACCCGCACCAGGCGCAAGGCCAGCGACGGGATGCGGGGCAGGCGTACCAGCGCGCCCGGCGTGCCGGTGAGCCCGCTCTGGCGCTCGAGCCGGTCGGCCATCGGCTTCGGACCGGTGACCCGGGCGCCGGCCACGGCCACCTGAGCGGAGACCCGGATCGGCACCCCGTCCTTCGTCGCCCCCTCCCCCGCCACGGCCTCGTAGAGGGTCGCGGTGACCGGCGCGGCCACGTGGCCGAGCACCGGCTCGCCACGGGCCAGCAGCGCCACGGCGATCGACCAGTCCGGATCGCCCGACAGGAAGGCCCGGGTGCCGTCGATCGGGTCGACGATCCAGACGAGGTCGTGGGCGAGGCGGATCGGATCGTCGCGGGTCTCCTCCGAGAGCCAGGCGGCGCCGGGAATCAGCTCGCTCAGGCGCACCTTCAGGAAGGCGTCCACCGTGACGTCGGCTTCCGTCACCGGCGAGCCGCCGGCCTTGCTCCAGACCCGGGCGCTGGTTCGCTCGCCCTGCCGGAAATACGGCAGCGCCAGCAGGGCCGCCTCGCGGATGATCGCCCGGACCTGAGGCAGGAGATCTTCGGGCAGGAGCGCGCGCACGTCGTCGGGGAGAGGCATGGTCGGCCGCCGAAGGTTCGAGGAGGAGTGCCCAGCGGACCCGCGGCGGGCACGGGGGAGCCGGAGCAAGATCGAGTCCCACAATCGACTCCGTTGTAGGCGCCCCCACCTGAGCCCACAAGGACGCCGCGGCCGGCCTACGGCGGCACCGATGCCGCATTGTCTTAGCGAAGCGTTTCGCACCGCCCGGGGGCCATGTACTGGCGGTGAACGATAAATGAATCGGGTCGGGACAAGGATCCGTTGAGCATTCGACGCATCTGCCTCGCCACAACCATCGCTTAACGCTGCCTTTTAAGGCGTTCTGAGCCGGGGGCGGTCCAAAGTCGTGACATCAGCGGACGACACGACAGAGGTCGCCGCCTCACGCGAACAGGGCGTCGAGCAGATCCATGGTCACCAGATTCCCCTCTTCGAACCGCCGCTCCTCGAACGGCATGGCCGCCCGCCGCGACCTCGGGCTCCCGGTCATCCACCGCGGCCCGGTCCAGGCCGAGCCGTCGGCGCTGCCGATCGTCGGCCGCCTGCCCGGCGCCAGCGCCGCCGGCAGCCTCGCCCTCTGCCTCGACGGCGACGCCAGCGACGCCGCCGGGGAGGACCGCTTCGCCGTGACCCTGCTCGACCGCAGCGGCGATCCGGTGATGCGCCTCGGCATCTGGGGTGACGACGAGGTGGTGGCGGTGTGGCGTCGGCTCGGCGCCGAATCGGGCCTGCCCCTGGTGGTGATCCAGGAGGACGGCGCCGTCTCCCCGATGGGCGAGCAGATCGGCCGGGTGAAGCTCGGCGCGGTGCGCATCCGCCGCCGGCACGGCCTGCTGGCCCATCGCCGGCCGCGCTTCCTCACCCGCCGCAAGACCGGCAGCCTGCCGCTGCGCCCGCTGGTCTACCGCGACGAGGCGCTGATGACCGAGGGCGGCGGCGTCTGAACGCTCACACGAGTTCTTGCGCTCCCATGAGCCTTTGCGCTCACATGAGACCTTGCCAGAGCGCGTCGAGGGCGAGGCCGCAGAACAGGATCAGCCCCGCATCCCGGTTGCTGCGAAACAGCTGCAACGCCTCCGCGCCGTCGCGCGGATCGAGCCGCCCGACCTGCCAGGCGAGGTGGCCGGCGAACAGCGCGAGACCGGCGAGACCGATCGGCCCGGCCCCGGCCCCGGACAGGGCGAGGCCGATGAACAGGACGCAGGCCAGGAAGCAGCCCGCCACCGCGAGCCGCACCCGCGTGCCGAAGAAGCGGGCCGAGGACTTGATGCCGGCGATCTCGTCGTCCTCGATGTCCTGCACCGCGTAGATCGTGTCGTAGCCGATCACCCACGCGATGGCGCCGGCGTAGAGCCAGTAGGCCGGGGCGTCGAGGCGGCCGAACTGGGCGACCCAGCCCATGAGCGCGCCCCACGCGAAGGCGAGGCCGAGCACCAGTTGCGGCACCGGCATCACCCGCTTCATGAACGGGTAGATCGCGACGGGCGCGAGCGAGGCGATGCCGACCAGGATCGCCGTGGTGTTGAATTGCAGCAGCACCGCGAGGCCGACGAGGGCCTGCGCCACAAGGAAGACCAGGGCGTGGCGCACGCGGATTCGCCCGGAGGGCAGCGGCCGCAGGCGGGTGCGCTCGACGCGGGCGTCGAGGTCGCGGTCGGCGATGTCGTTGTAGGTCGAGCCCGCCCCGCGCATCGCCACCGCCCCGACCAGGAACAGGACGAGGTGCCACAGGCTCGGGCCCGGCTGCCCCGCCGCGACCGCGGCGAGCGCCGCAGACCACCAGCACGGCAGCAGCAGGAGCCACCAGCCGATCGGCCGCTCGATGCGCGCGAGGCGCAGATAGGGGCGGAACGCCTCGGGGGCGTGCCGGTCCACCCAGTGCCCGGTGACCGCGTCGGCGACCGGACGATCGGGGGCAGAATTCATGCGCGGGCGTGACAGACCGGAACCGTCATCGGCGCCCGGCTCACAGCGCGCCCTGCGGCACCCGGAAGCTGCCGGTCAGGCCCGGCCCGCCGAGGAGGCCGCCGCCGCCCCCGCCCTGCTGCTGCTGCGCCGCCATGGCGCGGGCCTTCTTCTCCATCGCCGCCTGCTGCACCGCCGCCTGGCAGACCTTGGTCCGCAGGGACGAAACCCGGCCGTGATCGGCCTTGAAGCCCTCGACGAAGGAATCCGGGATCGAGCACCAGTCCTTGTTGGCGGAGATCCACTTCAGGCCCTCGGTGCCGTTGGATTGCAGCCTGGTGAACAGGCTGCAGGCGGCGGCCGCGGTGATCTTCGCCTTCTTGCCCTGCGAGGCGGCGTTGACCTTGCCGACGATGTCCTTGCGCTCGGTCAGGGTCTTCTGGATCGCGGCGCAGTCGGCGCCCTGGGCCCGGGCGGCCCCGCCGAGGAGCGTCGCGCCGAGCAGGCTTCCGGCCAAAGCCGCCACGGTCACACGCATGCGAGTCATCTCCCAACCCCCCAAAGCTCCGGCCCCGAACTGTCTGGCCTCTCGCCGGCCCGGCCGCATTCTCGGCGGCACGCCCGGCATAGTGAAGAATTCCGTGCCGCTCCCGGCCTCGTAGCGCTTTCTGCACAGGAATGTGGCGCCATCGTGCGGGGGGCGGGTCCCGGTGGCGGATCGGGCCGCGGTCGCGAGGCCCTGTTGCGCAGAGGCCACAGGCCGGACGATTGACATCCCGCCCCCATCTCGGCGAGCAGGGCGGCCATGGCGGCCTACGATTTCAACGCTCCCCGGCTCTTCCTCGACATCCCGATGCATGAGGGCGCGCGGCATACCCTCGACCGGGCGCAGGCCAATTACCTGCTCTCGGTGCTGCGGCGCGACGCGGGCGAGCCGGTCCTGGTGTTCAACGGCCGCGACGGCGAGTGGCGGGCCGAGATCGCGCCCACCGGCCGCAAGGCGGCGGACCTGGTGCTGCGCGCGCAGACCCGGCCCCAGACACCGGCGGGCGACCTGCACTACCTGTTCGCCCCGCTCAAGGCGGCGCGCCTCGACTACGTCGCCCAGAAGGCGGTGGAGATGGGCGCGAGCCTGATCCACCCGGTGGTGACCCGGCGCACGCAAGGCGACCGGATCAAGCTCGACAAGCTGCGGGCCAACGCGGTCGAGGCCGCCGAGCAGTGCGGGATCCTGAGCCTGCCGGAGATCCGCGAGCCTGCGCCGCTGGCCGAGGCGATCGCCGGGCTCGCGCCGGAGCGCCTGCTGGTGTTCTGCGACGAGGACGCCCCCGTCGCCGATCCGGTTGCGGCCCTGCGCCAGGCCGTTCCCGGGAACGGCACGGTTCCGCTGGCCGTTGTGATCGGACCGGAGGGAGGGTTCACGCCGGAGGAGCGCGCCCTGATCGGAGACCGTCCCCACACCGCCCGCCTCTCCCTCGGCCCGCGGATCCTGCGCGCCGACACCGCCGCCGTGGCGGTGCTCGCCCTGGTCCAGGCCGTGCTCGGCGACGGGCGGGCGGGAGCGTGACGGCGGGGGCCTGATCCGCCCCGTGAAGCGGCGCAGTCGGTCGGGCTCGCGCCGCAATTCTGAGAGCTGATAACCGAGCCGCCCCGCGGCCGTCGGCCGACTGGAGGCCGGCGGTCGTCGGCGCGTCGCGGCCCGCTGTTGCCGGAGGTGTTGCGTATGCGAGCGGATTTCGACGTCTGCCTCGAGGAGGAGGTGTTCATCAACGATGCGGGCAAGCGCGACGCCGCCCGGGCCCGCACCCGCGATTTCCTGGCCGCCTGCCGGGCCGGATACCCGCAGGTGCGCACCGAATTGATGGAGCCGCAGCTGGTCTGGTCGACCGCGCCGGCGAGCGACCTCGGCGCGGCGCGCCAGGCCCTCGCCTCCCTGCGCAGCGGCCTCGGCGCGCTCGCCTCCGCCCGCGGCCTCGCCCTGATGGCGTCGGGCACCCACCCCCTCGCCCAGTGGAGCCGGGTGCGCCCCCGCGACCAGGCCGCCCAGGGCCGGGTCCTGCGCGACCTCCAGATGGTCGGCAGCCGCAACGTGGTCTGCGGGCTCAGCGTCGGGGTCGGCGTGCCGGTGGGCGTGTCGCGGGTCGACCTGATGAACCGGATGCAGCCCTATCTCGCCCTGCTGCTGGCGCTGTCGACCTCGTCGCCGTTCTGGCAGGCGCAGCGCACCGGTCTCCTCGGCTACCGCCTTGCCGCCGCGCGGGAACTGCCCCGCAGCGGCCTGCCGCCGCTCTTCCGCGACGAGGCGGATTACGCCCGCTACCTCGACACGGTGATGGGCGCCGGGGCCCTCGACGATCCGCGCCACGTCTGGTGGGTGATCTGCCCGTCCCCGACGGGGCCCGGCCTCGACCTGCGCATCGCCGACAGCTGCACCCGCCTCGACGACGCGCTCGCCATCGCGGCGCTCTACCGCTGCCTGGTGCGCCGCCTCGCCCGGGAGCCCGAGCGCCACCGCGACCTCACCGGCGCCTCGCAGGCGATCGCGGCGGAGAATTGCTGGCGGGCGCAGCGCTACGGCATCCACGGCAGCTTCGTCTGCGAGACGACGCGCGAAGCGCATCCAGTGGCGACGGTGCTCGCCGAGACCCTCGCGCTGGTCGCCGAGGATGCGCGGGCGCTGGCTTGCGAGGCCGAGCTCGACCTCGCCCGCTGGATCGTCGCCCGCGGCACCAGCGCCGACCGCCAGCTCGCCCTGTTCACCGAGGCGCAAGGACGCGGTCTGCCGCCGAGGGAGGCGCTGGCCGAGGTGGTGGACTGGCTCACCGCCGAGACGGTGGGGGCGAACCCGACGCGGCATTGAGAGCCTGCTTGAGCCAACCCCCAGTCTTGACCTCCTCCCCGTCATTCCAGGGCCGCGAAAGCGGAGCCCGGAATCCAGAGCCGCGGATGGTCGAGGATAAAGCGGATACCTATCCGCCTCGTTCTGTACGAACTGAGTGTCTGGATTCCGGGCTCCGCTCCGCGGCCCCGGAATGACCCGGAGGGTGGAGAGATCTTGAGAAAGTCAGATTGGCTCTGAGTCAGTCGCAAGCTACGTGGCAGACGGCCTCGATGTTGTAGCCGTCCGGGTCGATCACGAACGCCGCGTAGTAATTCTCATGGTAGCGCGGGCGCAGGCCGGGGCGACCGTTATCCACGCCGCCCGCCGCGAGCGCGGCGGCGAAGAAGGCGTCGACGGCCGCGCGCGACGATGCGCTGAAGGCGAAATGGATCTGTGGAGCGGGGGGAGCGCCCACGGCGATCCAGAAATCGCCACCGGGATCGCGCGATCGTCCCTTGCCCGCGGCCACGCCGAACCCGACCGCGGCGGCCCCGTCCCGCGTCACGGCGTAGCCCAAGGGCGCGAGCGCCGCGGCGTAGAAGCGCCGGCTCCGGTCGAGGTCGGACACGTCGACGGCGAGATGGTCCAGCACGCGTCCGACTCCCTGCGCGCGGAGGCGATGCCGCGTCGCTCAAGTCCCGGCGGGCGGCTACGGCGGCACGTCGCGCCTCACCGCCCCACCGTACACTCGATCTGCCCGTGCGGCTCGTCGGTCGCGACGAACACCTGGTTCGGGTTGTCGAGGCCGAACGGGGTCAGGTTCGCCAAGAGGTAGTGCTTGTTCGGGCAGGCGAGCGTGATCGTGGCGATCTCCGGCACCGCCTCGAGCGCGGCCGTGCCCATGCGGTAGAGGCTGTCCTGCAGGCTGTGGCTGTAGCTGCCGGAAAACACCCGCAGCAGCGTGTCGAGGATGCGGGCGTTGGCGGCCTCGTAACCGGCGGGCTCGGAGGCCCAGAGCCAGGACGCCTCCATGCTGGTGGCGGCGATCCGGTCGTGGGTCTCGGGGATCGTGGTGTAGGGATCCTTGACGTAGTTGGCCCAGCCCGATTCCGTGCTCTTCAGGAAGGTGAAGCCCGACAGGCCCGATTCCACCACCGCGCCCGTGCGGGACAGCTCCACCCGGGCGAAGGGCTGGCCGTTGCCGTCGAGGGTGAAGGTGTGGGGATGCGCCGCCCCGTCGACGGAGAACCGGTTCCACCGGGTCTCGTGGCCGGTGACGGTGGCCGTCTCCATCTGCGGGTAGCTGTCGAGCAGGCGTTGCGCCACCGCGCGGCAGAACGCCTCCGCCGGCAGATCCGGGCATTCGCGGGCGACGACGTAGACCACGTTCTTGATCGTGTCGGTCGAGACGGTGTCGCGGTTGTCGGCGTGGGTGAAGGTGCGGTCGAAGGCGCCGGTCAGCATCGCCTTGACGGTCAGCTCGCGCACCTCGTGCCGGTCGCCGGCGCGGTGGACGCGCATCACCCGCACCCGGCCCTTGCCGTAGGTCTTGTGCAGCAGGGTCATGGGTTCCTCGTGCGATGAAGAGGGATCTCAGACGTGTTCGGCGGCCGCCGCCGCGGCGGAGGCGTCCCGCCCCGCCTGCTCGGTGCTGCCCACGCCGTTGAAGAAGGCGTTGAGCACGACCGCGGCGATCGAGGCGAGCAGGATGCCCGATTCGAGCAGCGGGTGCAGCGCGTGCGGCAGGTTGCGGAAGAAGGTCGGCGCCACCAGCGGGATCATGCCGAAGCCGACCGCGATCGCCACCACGAACTGGTTCTTCGGCTGGCCGCGGAAATCGACGCCCGTGAGGATGCGCGCCCCGGTGGCCGCCACCATCCCGAACATCACGAGCCCGGCGCCGCCGAGCACCACCTGCGGCACCGCCTCGACCAGGGCGGCCATCTTCGGCAGCAATCCGAGGGCCAGCATGATCACCCCGCCCGCCACCGTGACGAAGCGCGAGCGCACCCCGGTCACCCCGACGAGGCCGACATTCTGGGAGAACGAGGTGTAGGGGAAGGTGTTGAAGATACCGCCCAAGAGCGTGCCGAGCCCGTCGGCCCGCAGGCCCCGCGCCAGGTCCTTCTGCGACACCGGCCGGCCGGTGATCTCGCCGAGCGCCAGGAACATCCCGGTCGATTCGATCATCACCACGATCATCACGACGCACATCGTGGCGATCGGCACCAGATGGAACTGGGGCCAGCCGAAATGGAACGGCAGGACGGGGGCGAACCAGGGCGCCGCCGCGACCTTGTCGAGATGCATGAGTCCCAGGAACGCCGCCAGCACCGAGCCGGCGACGATGCCGGCGAGCACCGCGACGTTGGCGAGGAACCCCCGGCCCCAGCGGATCAGGGCGAGGATCGTCAGCAGCACCATGAAGGCGATGCCGAGGCCGCTTCCTTGCGCATAGTTCGGGTTCGGGACCGCGGCGGGCACGCCGTCGACCATCTTCGTCAGCGTCGGCTGGCCGCCGCCGGCCCAGTTGATGCCGACCCGCATCAGCGAGATGCCGATGACCAGGATGATGGTGCCGGTGACGACCGGCGGAAAGAGCGGCAGCAGGCGGCTGACGAAGGGCGCGACCAGGAGGCCGAAGATTCCGGCGGCGATCACCGAGCCGTAGATGCCGAGGAGCCCGATCCCGGGCGTCGCCGCCATCGACAGCATCGGGCCGACCGCCGCGAAGGTCACGCCCATCATCACCGGCAGGCGGATCCCGACGCCCGGCAATCCCGCCGACTGGATCAGGGTCGCAAGGCCGCAGGCGAACAGGTCGGCGCTGATCAGGAAGGCGACCTCTTCCGGCGGCAATCCGAGCGCCCGGCCGATGATCAGCGGCACCGCGACGGCGCCGGCATACATCACCAGCACGTGCTGCAAGGCCAGCGGCACGAGGCGGGCCGGCGGCAGCATCTCCTCGACGGCGTCGGCGGGATCGACTGGCATGGGGCGCGTCTCTTCTTGGCGGTCCGAGGGCGGCGCGGGCGGGCCGACTGGACGCTCCCCTGCGTCGCGCCGGCGCCTCATCATCGCGCATCCTGGGGTCACCGCAAGCGCCGTGCCACCGCAAGCGCCGTGCCAGGGCCCGCCCGGGTTGCGCGGGCGCGCGCCTGGGTATTTGTTCACCATTCCGGGCCGACACTGCCCGTGCGGCCGGCACCCCGATTCGGGGGACGGCCGCGTTCCGTTTGACGTTCAGGCAAAGGCAGCCATGCGAACCATCGTGTATGCCGACGGCGGCTGCGATCCCAATCCCGGCCCGGGCGGCTGGGGCGTGGTGATCGAGGCGCCGGAGGGCACCGTCGAGCTGTGCGGGGGCGATCCGCAGAGCACCAACAACCGCATGGAATTGACCGCGGCGATCCGGGCGCTGGAGTATTTTCCCGAGGGCGCGGCGATCGAGATGCGCTGCGACAGCCAGTACGTGATCAAGTCCGTCACCGAGTGGATCCGCGGCTGGAAGCTCAAGGGCTGGCGCACCACCACCGGCCCGGTGAAGAACGTCGAGCTGATGCAGCGCCTCGACGAGCTTGCGGCGCGGCGCGACGTGCGCTGGGTCTGGGTGAAGGGCCATGCGGGGCATGCCGGCAACGAGCGCGCCGACCGGCTGGCGGCGCAGGGGCGGCGCCAGGGCCTCGGCCTGCCGCCCCGGCCCGACATCGCGCCGGCCAAGGTGTCCGATAAGGCGCCGGCTGCCTCCGTGGCCGCCCCGTCCGCTCCCCTGCCGGAGCCGGCGCCCCGCGGCACCTCGATCCCCGTGGACGGGGCGCTCGGTCTGCGCCTCTCGCGCGCCGCCAAGCAGGCCGGCACGACGCCGCAGGCCTATGCCGACGAGGTCCTGCGCCTCGCGCTCGATCTCGGGCCCGAGGGGCTGGCGCTGCTGCGCGACGCCAAGGCGCGGAAGATGCCGGCGGCGTGAGCCGAAGGCCGTCGCCGCCTTCGCGGCACAGCACCCTCGCTGGCCGCACCGTGTCCACCACACAGGGTCATCCCGGGGCCGCGCAGCGGAGCCCGGGATCCAGAACCGCAGGTGGTGCAGTGTCGAGCGGAGATCTGCCCGCTTTTTCCTGCACGTTCAGAGGCTCTGGATTCCGGGCTCTCGCCTTCGGCGAGCCCCGGAATGACGCGGTGAATGTCAGTACAGTGGAGCAGGTATTTTTCGCCCCTCACGCACTCTTCGGGAACGGCACCACGGTATCGTCGGCCGCCCCCGCATTCCCTCGCACCACCGCCTCGATCATCCGGGCGAGCGTCGCCTGGTCGTAGGGCTTGGCGAGCCGCGGCAGGCGGGCGGCCTCGTCGGGGCCCGCCTCGGCGGAGCCGGCGAAGTCGGCGTAGCCGGTGGCGAGGATCACCTTGAGGCCGGGCCGCTCGGCGGCGATGCGGGCGGCGAGCTGAAGACCGGTCATCTCCGGCATGGCGTGGTCGGTGAGCACCAGGTCGAGGGTGCGGGCGCGGCGCATCAGCTCCAGCGCCTCCTGGCCGGAGCGGGCCTCGATCACCCGGTGGCCGAGATCCTCCAGCATCGCGGCGCTGTTCTCGAGCACCAGGGGATCGTCGTCCACGACGAGGACGACCTGCGGCGCGACGCTCCGGGGATAGGCGCGGCGGGCGGGCGCCTCGTCCGGCGCCGCGGCGATCCCCGGCGCCGCCACCGGCAGCCAGATCTCGGCGGTGGTCCCGGCGCCCGGGCGGCTGCGCAGCACCAGGCGGCCATGCGATTGCGCCGCCAGGCCGTGCACCATCGAGAGGCCGAGGCCCGTGCCGCGGCCGACGCCCTTGGTGGTGAAGAACGGCTCCTGCGCCCGGGCGAGCGTCGCCTCGTCCATGCCGGTGCCGGTATCGGTGACCGCGAGGCAGAGCATCGGGTCGCCCGCCCCGTCCCCCGGCTCCAGCCGGGCCGCGACCGTGACGGAGCCGCCCTCCGGCATCGCGTCGCGGGCATTGACCACGAGGTTGAGGAGCGCGAGCTCGAGCTGGTGGGCGTCGACCAGGGCCGGCGGCAGGCCGACGGGAAACCGCGTCTCGATTCGGATTCCCGGGCCGATCGAGCGCTGCAGCAGGTCGGTCATGTCGCGCACCAGCCGCGCGAGGTCGACCGAAGCCGGCTTGAGGTCCTGGCGCCGGGCGAAGGCGAGCATCCGCTGGGTCAGGGCCGCGCCGCGCTCGGCGCCCTGCACCGCGTTGTCGAGCAGGCGCAGCATGCGGGGATCGTCGGGCAGGCGTTTGCGCAGCAGTTCGAGGCTGCCCAGCACCGCCATCAGCAGGTTGTTGAAGTCGTGGGCGACGCCGCCGGTGAGCTGGCCCACCGCCTCCATCTTCTGCGCCTGGGCGAGGGCTCCTTGCGCCCGCTCCAGAGCCTCCTGGGCGCGCTTGCGCTCGGTGATGTCGCGGGTGACCTTGGCGAAGCCGACGAGCCGGCCGTCCTCGCCGACGATCGGGTCGATGACGACGCTGGCCCAGAACCGCGTGCCATCCCGGCGCAGCCGCCAGCCCTCGGCCTCGAACTTGCCGCTCTCCGCCGCGGTGGCGAGCGCACGGGCCGGCACGCCCGCCGCCCGATCCTCCGCGGTGTAGAAACACGAGAAGTGCCGGCCCACGATCTCGCCGGCCTCGTAGCCCTTGATCCGGCGGGCGCCGGAATTCCAGTTCGCCACCACCCCGTCGCGGTCGAGCATGAAGATCGCGTAGTCGGTCACGCTCTGGAGGAGCAGGCGGTAGCGCTCCTCGCTGGCGCGCAGGGCCGCGGCCTCGCGGGCGGCGCGCTGGGAGACCCGGCGGTCGATCGCGGCGGCCAGCAGCGCGAGGGTGAAGACCAGGAAGGTCACCGCCGTGACGCCGACGGCGAGGCGGACCTGGTCGACCCCCACCCCGGCATGGTCCACACCGGGGGCGTGCGAGACGTGCAGGCCCTGCATCGCGGCGTAGTGCATGCCCGCGATGGCGAGCCCCATCGCCCCGGAGGCCGCGACCCGCAATAGGAGCCCGGTCTCGCCCAGCGCCAGCCGGATCGCCACCGTGGCGGCCCCGACGGCGATCAGCACCGAGGCGAAGGTCCAGGCCGGGTCGTAGTGGAGGGCGGCCGGCAGCCGCATCGCCGCCATGCCGGTATAGTGCATCGAGGCGATGCCGAGCCCGGTCACCAGCCCCGCCGCGACGATGCTGCCCGGTCCGGCGCCCGGCCTGCGGGCGACGGCGAGGCCGAAGGCCGTCACGACGACCGGAAGCGCGAGGGAGAGCAGCGTCAGGCCGAGATCGTAGGTGACTTCGAGGCCCGGCAGACGGAAGGCCAGCATCGCCACGAAGTGCATCGACCAGACGCCGCCGCCGAGCACCAGGGCGGCGGTCATCAGCCAGGCCCACCGGGCCCAGCCCGCCGCGGCCTTCATCCGGCCCGCCAGATCCAGCGCCACGAACGACGCCAGCATCGCGATCGCGACCGACAGGGCGACGAGGACGGGATCATGGACGCCGGCATGCGCCATTCGGGGACCTCGGGAATCGCTTGAGACCGCTGCCGGACCGGGGCGGTCCAACCCCCGGCTGGGCCGGGGGATACGAACCGTCTCTCATACCGCAGCTTGTCCGCCCGCGCGATGCGCGAAACGGGCGGTGCACCGCCGGATCCGGTTATCCGGCGGTGTGAGGCACTACCAGCTGGTCGGCTTCGGGTTGCGCTCGTCGAAGCCCTTCTGGTGCCAGTAGGGGTAGATCGGCGTCTCGTGGCTCGCCGCGTCGAGGCGGGCGATCTGGGCGGGGTCGAGGGTCCAGCCGACGGCGCCGAGATTCTGCTTCAGCTGCTCCTCGTTGCGGGCGCCGACCACGATGTTGGCGACGGTCGGGCGGCTGAGCAGCCAGTTGAGCGCCACCTGCGCCACGCTGCGCCCGGTCTCGGCGGCGAGTTCGTCGAGGACGTCGACGACCCGGAACAGGGCCTCGTCGGCGACCGGCGGTCCGCCCTCGGCACCGCCCGACGCGATGCGCCCGCTGGTATTGGCGCCGCGGCGGATCTTGCCGGTGAGCCGGCCCCAGCCGAGCGGGCTCCACACCATCAGGGCGACGCCCTGGTCGAGGCCCAGCGGCATCAGCTCCCACTCGTAGTGGCGGCCGACCAGCGAGTAGTAGCCCTGATAGGCGACGTAGCGCGCCAGCCCGTAGCGCTCGGAGGTCGAGAGCGCCTTCATCAGCTGCCAGCCGGAGAAATTCGAGGCGCCGATATAGCCGATCTTGCCCGCCCGGACGAGGTCGTCGAGGGCGCGCAGGGTCTCGTCGACGGGGGTGAGCGCGTCGAAGCCGTGCATGAAGTAGACGTCGATGTGGTCGGTGCCGAGGCGCTTCAGGCTCGCCTCGCAGGCGCGCACGAGGTGGTAGCGCGAGGAGCCCAAATCGTTCGGACCTATGTCGTTCGGCCCCTCGCCCATCGGGAAGGTCGCCTTCGTCGAGATCAGCGCCCGGTCGCGCTTGCCCTTCAGCGCCTGGCCCAGGATCTCCTCGGAGGCGCCCTGCGAGTAGATGTCGGCGGTGTCGAAGAAGTTGACGCCGGCGTCGAGGCACAGGTCGACCATCCGGCTCGCCTCGGCGACGTCGGTCTGGCCCCAGCGCTGGAAGAACTCGTTGCTGCCTCCGAAGGTGCCGGTGCCGAGACTGAGAACCGGAACCTTGAGGCCGGAGCGGCCGAACTGCCGATAGTCCATGGGGCGAGCCCTCATCTGGCGCCGGGCGCAGGCCCGGGCGGGGTGCGATGGGGATGTCTTAGGCGCCGATCAAGCGACGACAACCCGGGTCGGCGCCGGGTGGGCCTGCGTCCGATGTCTGACGCTTCCCCGCTCGGAGAGGAGGGGTGGACCGCCTCACGCCACCTGCCGCAGCTCCGGCGCCGCGAGCTCCACCCGGTCCCGCCCCTGCGCCTTGGCCTGGTACAGCGCCCGGTCGGCGAGGCCGAGCAGGGCTTCGAAGCCGGCACCACCCGGATCGCCGGCGCTCCTGGCGACCCCGACGCTCACCGTGACCGCGAGGCCCGGCGCCGGACCGGGGCGCATCGCCGCCACGGCGAGGCGCACGGTCTCGGCGGTGGCCGCCGCCTCGGCGGTGCCGGCACCGGGCAGCAGGCAGGCGAATTCCTCGCCGCCGAGGCGCCCGAACGCCGCCCCCGCGGGCAGGACCCGGCGGGCGGCGGCGCAGAAGCCGATCAGGACCGCGTCGCCGACGGCGTGGCCGAACGTGTCGTTGACCCGTTTGAAATGGTCGAGATCGAACAGCAGCAGGGCGCAGGGCCCGGTCGCGAGCGCGCGGCGGGCCTCCGCCGCCAGCGCCCGGCGGTTGGCGATGCCGGTGAGCGGGTCGGTCTCGGCGGCGCGGCGCTGCTCGGCCTCGAGGCGCTCCTTGGCCATCGCCATGAACAGCACCGAGACCGCCACCGTGTAGAGCAGGGCGACGAAGGACAGGACCGCGACCCAGTAGGTCTGCTCCGGGGTGCCGGTCGGCGGTGCCGGCAGGACCAGGGTCGCGGGAATCCGCACCCATAGCAGCAGCGCCTCGCTGGCGAGCAGGATCGCCGCCGGGGCCCGCGACGGCAGCCGCTCGCCGCGATGGTGCCAGAGGGTGCGGGCGGCGAGCGCGCAGGCGAGGCCGGCGACGGCCGAGGACAGGATCACCCGGGCGCCGAGGGAGGCGTAGAAGGACGGCACCAGGCAGGCGGCGAGCCAGACGAGCGGGCCGGCGGCGATCCAGGGCAGCGGGACGCGCCGCCCCTCGAACGAGCGGGCGCCGCCCCAGATCAGCCCGTAGGCCCCGAGCATCACCGCGTTGGCGAGGCCGATCGACAGCCAGTCCGGGATGATGCCGCGCAGGCCGAACAGCGTGACCGCGGCGGCGCCGACGAGCTGGGCGGCGCCGAGGAAGCCCAAAGCCCGGGTCTGCCGGGCCTGGCTCCAGGACAGAAGGTACAGCGCGCCCATCACGACCATCACGAAGACGGTCACGGTCACCAGGGTCGGCGCGTCCAGCTTCATCCCGTGGGTCCCGCCTCGCCGACTCGGTCCCGATGTGTAGCACGGCCGGTGCCTGAAGAATGCTCATTCAGGACCGCGAAACCCTCAAATGGGTGAGAGACGAAGAAAAATATCGACCGGCGCGGTGGACTAAAAGCTAACAGATGGGCTCAACCCGCCGAGTTCACGACGCCGTCCTGCTCAGTCCGGCAGGCGGCGGAAGCGCCAGGCCACCCGGGTGCCGTCGGCGGCGGTGAGGTGGAGGACGATCTGCTCGGTGCGGCGGGCGCCGTTGAGGGCGGCGAAGAACACGCTCTCCTCGATCACCGGGTCGATCTCGTCGGCCTCGAACAGCCAGGGTGCGCCGGCCCCCGCGAGCCGCACGCCGCGCCCCACCCGGCTCGCCCGCACGCTCGGGTGGAGATGGAAGCGGATCGCCGCCTCGGCGGGACCGCCCCGGCCGGCGGCATCGCGCACGAAGCCGTCATGGCCCTCCAGCAGGGCGCCGTCGGGATGCAGGCGCCAGCGCCGCTCGTGGAGGAGGCCGAGCGTCGGGGCGTAGCCGTCGTGCCGGGCCGCGAGCACGGCGGCGCCGGCCGCGTCGGAGCCGCGCTCGACCGTGACCTCGGCCGGCCCGCGCACGACGATCGGCCCCATCCGGCGCTTCAGCCAGGCGGCGAGCGGATGGATCACGCTGGGCTGCGGCAGAGCGAGGAAGCGGCAGGAGGAGGAATCGGCGAGGCAGACGGTGGAGTGGGCGGCGGTGGTGCGGGCGAGCTCGCGCATCTCCTCGCCGGTTGCCGGCATGCCGCAATTCACCACCAGCCGCTGCGGGCCGCAGGACAGCTCGAAGGACAGGCAGCCGGCCCCGGCCGCGGCCGAGTAGGCCGGCGGCGGGACGGCGCCGATATCGGCCACCACCAGGGTGCCGCCCCCGCCCTCGAGGCGGGCGTAGCCGGTGTGCGGCGCGTGCATCAGGGGTTTGGCCAGCGCGCCGTCATAGACCAGCAGGGTGGCGAGCTGGTCGGCAGCGGTCGCCCCCATCCCGTTGTGGTGTCCGAGCGAGGCGTCGCCGTGGCGCAGGAGGCGCAGGAGCGGCAGCATCCGGTCGATGGCGTTGAGCAGCGCCTCCGGCGGGGCGATGTCGCGGCTGAGAAAACTCTGGCGCAGGGGCAGGAGGTCGAGGAGCAGGTCCTTGGCGAAACCCGGGTCGCGGCTGCGATGGCCGCCGTCGGGCAGGATCTGGCGCGTCAGCTCGCGGTGGAGGAGCCGGGTGCCCCGGCGCAGGACCGGCTCGAAGCCCTCGCAGCACAGGCCCGCATAGGCGAGCGCCACCGCGGCGACGAGCCGGTCGCGGGGCATGATCCCGCGGCGCAGCGCCCGGTCGAGGCTGCGGGTCGAGCGGCCGATCAGCTTCAGGAAGGCCTGGTAGAAGGCGTGGTCGGCCCCCTCCAGCACCAGGGGCGACTGGCACAGGAGCGAGATCAGCCGCCGCGCCACCACGGCCGGGCGCTGCGCCAGGTCCTGGTCGCCGCGGCCGGCCATGAAGTCCTGCACGAAGGCGCGGGCGTTTGAGCGCGACAGCGCGCTCTCGGCGGCGCGCAGGTGGCGCAGCCAGCCGAAGCCGTAGAGCTCCTCGCCCCATTGGGGCGAGGGCGGCGCGAAATCGAACGGCGAGCGCCCGCCGGTGGCGAGCGCCCGGCCGGCGAAGACGAACAGCCCGGCATAGATGTCGGCCGCGATGGTCGCGTCGCTGGTGCGCAGGTCCTGCGGCGCGATGACGAGGCCGGTCGGGCGCAGGCGGGCCAGCGCCGAGGGGCGCGAGGTCGCGCGCACGGCCGCACCCCGCAGGACGCGCCCCGCCTCGTGCCCGACGAGCCGGTAGAATCGCCAGCGGTCAGGCCCCCAACCCACGCCACCTCCTGCACAAGCACTTTCCGACGAAGCGGAGACCGGTCCGTCGAAGAAAATGCGGCACACTCGAAGACCGAGGGCACCGCCCGAGCGCCGCGCGATCGGGCGGTGCCCTCGGAGGCCGGTGTCGGGCGGCCGCTCCCGTCAAGGAATGGTCAAGGATCATCGCGGGGTCAAACCGTCGGATCGCCCCGTGAACAGGTTCCTCACGCGGCCTTGCGCTCCAGCCGCACGGCGTAGAAGCCGTCGAGTCCGCCGCGGCCCTCCTCGGGCCAATGCGACGGCAGGGTGCGCAGGTCGCCCGACGCGGTGACGAGGGCGGAATCGCCGACCTCCTCGGGCGCGATCGGGCGGCGGACGAAGTCCGGGTGGCGCTTGAGGAAGGCTTCGGCCTGCGCCTCGCCCTCCTCCGGCTCCAGCGAGCAGGTGCAGTAGACGAGGCGCCCGCCCGGGCGAACCAGCCGTGCCGCCTTGTCGAGGAGCCGGGTCTGGAGCCCGGTGAGGCGCAGGAGGTCGCCCTCGCGCTTCGACCAGGCGACGTCCGGGTGGCGCCGCACCGTGCCGGTGGCGCTGCACGGCGCGTCGAGCAGCACCGCGTCGAAGGGCTGGTCCTCCGGCAGCGTCAGCGCGTCGACGGCCCGGACCTCGGCCGAGAGCCCGAGCCGGGCGAGGTTCGCCTCAAGCCGGCGCAGGCGCGGGGCCGAGCGGTCGACCGCCACCACCTCGGCGCCCGCCGCGGCGAGCTGGGCGGTCTTGCCGCCCGGCGCGGCGCAGAGGTCGGCGACCCGCTCGCCCGGCCGCACGCCGAGGAGATGGGCCGGCAGCGCCGCCGCGGCATCCTGCACCCACCAGGCGCCGTCCTGAAAGCCCGGCAGCTCCGGCACCGGGGTCCGGGCATCGTCGAGGCGCAGGCTCAGGGAGCCCGGCAGGCGCCGGCCGTCGAGGCCTTCGGGGAGCGGAGTCCCCGGGCGCAGGGTCAGGTCGAGTCCCGCCCCGCGGGCATGGGCGGCCGCGATGGCGCGGGCGGTCTCCTCGCCGTAGGCGGCGATCCAGCGCCGCGCGAGCCAGCCCGGCGTGTTGAGGTGCAGGGGATCGGCGTCGCCCTCCTGGCGGATCGCGTCGCGCTCGCGGACGATCCGGCGCAGGACCGCGTTGGCGAGGCCGGCGAGGTGCTGCAGGCCGGGCTCCGCCTTGGCGAGGCGCACCGCCAGGTCGACGGCGGCGTGGTCCTGGACGTTGAGGTAGAGAATCTGCGCCGCGCCGGTCGCGAGCAGCGCGACGAGGTCCGGCTGGTCCTCCGGCAGGCCCTTGGCCAGGCGCCGGTCGAGCGCGTGGAAGATCACCCCGAGATGCCGGAACGTCGCGGTGGCGATGGCGCGGGCGAGGCCCGCATCCTGGGGCGACAGGGCTGCGCGGTGGACGACCGGCTCCATCGCGTCCTCGAGCGCGGTGCCGCGGTTCTTGCCGAGCAGGTCGGCCACGATCCCCCAGGCGAGGCGCCGCGCCGGCAGGCCGGCGACCTCCGGTCCCGCTGCCCCGTTTTGCTGTCCGTCCATCCTCACTCCGCCGCGCCGCTCGCGCGGATCTTCAGGCCCGATGCGGACCCGATCTTGACGCTGCCGCCCGCGCCCTCCACCTCGGAGGAACCGGCGGCCTTCGCTCCCCGGGGTGGCATCCGGCCGCCCGAGATGCAAGCGCCGCGATGGGAAGGTATCGAGAGTCGACCGATGAGCGAGAGCGAGGCCCCTGCCCCCGGGACCAGGACCCTGTCGCCGGCCGCGCAGCGCGCGCTGGCCGAGGCCGAGGCCCGGCGGGCCGCGATCGACGCCCGGGCCGAGGAGATCCGGCGCGAGCGCGAGATCAACGGGCGCGGCGGGCTGGAGCCGGTGCGCTACGACGATTGGGAAGTGAAGGGCCTGGCGACCGACTTCTGAGAGGCGATCTTAAGGGGAGGACCGGATGGGATTGCTCGACGGCCTGCTCGGCCACGGCAGCGACGTGGCGCCGGAGGCGGTGGCCCAGGAACTCGACGGGATGCTGATCCCGGGCGAGACGGTGCAGGTGGCGTTCCGGGTGATCCGCGACCTGATGGTCTTCACCGACCGGCGGATGATCCTGGTCGACAAGCAGGGGCTGACCGGCCGCAAGGTCTCCTACCTCACGGTGCCCTACCGGGCGATCACCTCGTTCTCGATCGAGAATGCCGGCAGCTTCGACGTCGATTCGGAATTGACGATCTGGGTCTCGGGCCGGCCCGACCCGATCTCCCGCACGCTCAAGCGCGGGGCCGACATCCGCGGCATCCAGCGGGCGATCGCCGCGACGCTGCGGTGACGACGCTGCGGTAACCTCCGGGAACGCCCGCCACCCGCTCCCGTTGGGGTCGCGAGACGTCCCCGACAGGAGCAGGATCATGGGCGACACGACGATCAAGAAGGTGTCCGGCGGGCAGTCGCCGCAGGGGCCGGACGGCCAGCGCTACCTGGCCTCCGGCAAGCACGTCGCGATGCGGCTGTGGGTCGACGAGCCGCCGACCGACGACAAGCCGAGCGCCGCCCGCGACTACGAGACGGTCGGCTACGTGATCTCGGGCCGGGCCGAGCTGGTGGTCGAGGGCCAGACCGTGCGGCTGGAGCCGGGCGATTCCTGGCTGGTGCCCGCAGGCGCGCAGCACACCTACCGCATCCTCGAGACCTTCACGGCGGTCGAGGCCACCTCGCCGCCCGCGCAGGTGCACGGGCGCGAGGGCTGACCTTTCAGCGCGTCACCACCACGGTGGCGCCGACCTGGACGCGGCCGTAGAGATCGGCCACGTCCTGGTTGTACATGCGGATGCAGCCATAGGACGCGAAGGTGCCGATCGAGCCCGGCCGGTTGGTGCCGTGGATCGCGTACTCGCCCCGGTCCAGGGTGAGAG
This sequence comes from Methylobacterium sp. 174MFSha1.1, assembly GCF_900116815.1. Taxonomy (NCBI): domain Bacteria; kingdom Pseudomonadati; phylum Pseudomonadota; class Alphaproteobacteria; order Hyphomicrobiales; family Methylobacteriaceae; genus Methylobacterium; species Methylobacterium sp. 174MFSha1.1. Next base: position 19,789 of record NZ_FPCB01000009.1, read on the forward strand.
CCGCGGCGCCCATCGGGTTGCTCGGCGAGCCGCCGGCGATCACTTCCGGCAGGCGGGGATTGTCCCGCTTCACCTCGTCGGGCGGCGACCAGGCCGGCCGGAGATATTTTCCGTCGATGCGGGCGTAGCCGGTCCATTGCTTGCCGGCCTTGCCGACCGCGACCGGATAGCGGATCGCCGTCCCGTCGCCGTTGATGAAGTACAGCCGCCGCTCGGCGGTCCGCACCACCACCGTGCCGGCCTCCGCCGCCGCGTCGAAGGCGACCAGTTCTCGCGACGCGGCCGGTCCGGCCGCCATCGTCGCCGCGACGACCATCGCCGCGGCCCATCCACTCTGCTTGTGCATCCCTGCGGTCCTCGAGCGTGACCTTGTCAGCCCCGTGATAATCCGCCGGGAAACCTGTCGTTCCGGTTGGCAAAGATGCTTGCCGGGGGGTGAAGAGCGGGGTGGCGCGCGGGAGCGTTAAGGAACGGTGTGCACCGCAACCTCAACCCTCCCCCGCAGAGGGGGGAGGGGCGGCGAGCGGCGCACCCTCTCGATCGTCACACCACCCGGAGCGGCTTCTCGAGCACCCGCAGCACCTGCGCCAGGTCGTGGCCGCGCTTCAGGATGCGCCCGGTCTCGGCGATCACCGCGTAGGCGCCCTGGCGCCGGGCGAGGCGGGGGTCCTTCTCGATGCGGTAGAGCGGCCGCTCGGAGGTGCGGCGGTGGATGGCGAACACCGCCTTCTCGCGGGTGAAGTCGATCGTGTAGTCCCGCCACTCGCCCTCGGCGACCATCCGGCCGTAGAGGTTCAGGATGATGCGCAGCTCGTCGCGATGGAATGACACCTGCGGGACGGTGCGCGGGAACGGCACCACGTGCGCGCCGGTACTCCGGCTATCGGCCGTCTCTCCTTCGCTCATCGTGTCTCCTGCCTGTCGGGGTGATTCGCGCCTGAAGGGCGCAGCTGTCCGGGGCGGCGGTGAGGAGCCGGCGAACGACCCGGTCCCGACCATGATGGGATGGCGTCAACCGCCCCGCAAGGGTTGCGCCGGAGCGACACTGCGCCGGCAACTCACCGACGCGAGCCGGAAATATGCGAGAAACGGCACGATCGCCCACAAACCGCCACAATCGCGCCGCGCGCCGGCCTTGATGCGCGCGTAAGGGTAAGTCGACCTCATGGCCCGGCCCGCCGGCCGCTCCGGTACCCAGCCCCCCAGCCCCCGCGATGCCGGCGGGCCGGGCCTCCTCCGAGGTTTCGAGACCCAAATGACTTCAGGGCCGCCTCCTCGGAGCGCGGTCCTTTTTTGAGGTCCGGTCTCACGGCTGCATCCACATCTGCGCGGCCTGCGCCTTGGCGCGGGCGACCCTGATGTGGTCGAGGGTCCAGAACCCGATCGTCAGGGCCCCGGCGAGCAGCGCGACGGGGAGGGCGAGCGCCAGGAACGGGCTCTTTCGCGGCGGCGTGGTCATGCATCCTCCTGGTTTCGTCAGATTCCCGGGCTTCGGCCCGGCGGGGTCCCGTGCCCTATGGGAACGCGCCCGGGACGCAAGAGGTGCCAGCGGGGCGCCGATCCGCCAAGAGGCGGGAGGCAGGGGGGGTGTCGAGGGAATCGTTACCCGGCGAGCGGCGCGAAGAAGCAGAACACGTAGGCGCCGCGGTGGCACCAATGGTAGCGCCCGTCCTGGCTCGGCCGCACCTTCGCCATCGGCACGAAGATCCCGTGCGTCTGATAGCCGCCCGGCACCTCGACGGCGTCGGAGACCGGCTCGCAATCCTGGTCGGAGCAGCACTCGTAGGGGTACCAGGAATGCGCCGGCTGGACGAGGGAGAGCGCGGCGACGGCGAGGGCGACCTTCATGGGCGGCGTACCTCCAGCGGCTGAATCCGGACCGAGCGGGACCGGACACCGGGAGCCGCATGCCGCGTGCCAGACGCCGCGAACCCGGCCCGAGCGCGTCATCGACGCGCAGGGCGCGAGGGCCTCCTCCCCGGTCCGGCGCCTCGGTGCGCCTTCATCGGGTGATCATCGCGCCGCGCCGCCCGAAAGGGAACGTCACCGGTTGCATGGGCAGGGATTTCGAAACCGGACCGCGTGCACATCTGCGCGATGCGCCCCTTCGATGCCCGAGACGCCGCCCGCTATCCCGTCCTCATCGGCTGCGACGAGGTCGGCCGCGGCGCGCTCTGCGGTCCGGTGATCGTGGCCGCCGTGCATTTCGATCCGGCCGCCCTCCCCCCCGACCTGCTGGAGTCGCTCGACGACAGCAAGCGCCTCGACGCCGCCACCCGCGAGCGCCTGGCGCCTCGCATCACGGCCGCCGGGCGCGTGGCGCTCGCCGGCGCCTCCCGCGACCTGATCGACCGGATCAACGTGCGCGCCGCCACCCTCGACGCCATGCGCCGCGCCGTCTCCCGCCTCGGCATCGAGGCCGAGGTGGCGGTGGACGGGCGCGACGTGCCCCCCGGGCTGCCCCTGCCCTGCCGGGCGCTCGTCGGCGGCGACCGGCTGGTGCCGCAGATCGCCGCCGCCTCGATCGTCGCCAAGGTGGTGCGCGACCGGCTGATGCGGGCGCTGGCGCTCCGCCACCCGGCTTACGCCTGGGAGCGCAACGTCGGCTACGGCACCGCCGTCCACCGGGCGGCGATGTCGCGCCTCGGCCTCACCCGGCACCACCGGCTCAGCTTCAAGTCGAAGGCGTAAGGCAAAGCATGCACGCCCGGCGCTTCCGCTTCCCGCCCGGAGCGTCGTAAGGTCCCCCCGACGCGCAACGAGCCGAACGGCCGGCGCCGCCAGGGAGGACACCGACGTGACCACGACGACCCCGAGGGCCGCCCGATGATGACCCCGATGTCGCGCCGGGTGATGAACCTCGCCCATTCCCTCACCCAGGCCGCCGCGCGGCACCCGGACCGCCCGGCCATCGTGTGGGGCGAGCGGAGCTGGAGCTGGGCCGAGTTCGACGCCCGGGTCTCGGCGCTGGCCGGCGCGCTCAGGCAGCGCGGGATCGCCAAGGGGGACCGGCTGCTGGTCCATGCCCGCAACGGCAACGCCATCCTGGAGATCATGTACGCGGCGTTCCGGCTCGGCGCGGTGTTCGTGCCGACGAACTTCCGGCTGATGCCCGGCGACGTCGCCTACCTCGCGCAGCAATCGGGCGCGACCGCCTTCCTGTGCCACGCCGACTATCCCGACCACGTCGCCGCCGTGCGCGAGGCCTGCCCGTCCCTGAGCCGCGTCGTCGTCATCGGCGAGGGTCCGGCGCAGGGCGAGGCCTACGAGGACGTGGTGGCGGAGGGCACGGGGCAGTCCGTCGCGAATGCCGGCGTCGAGCACGACGACCCGTGCTGGTTCTTCTACACCTCCGGCACCACCGGCAAGCCGAAGGCCGCCGTGCTGACCCACGGCCAGATGGCCTTCGTCATCACCAACCACCTCTGCGACCTGATGCCGGGCACGGCGCCTGAGACCGACGCCTCTCTGGTGGTGGCGCCGCTCTCGCACGGAGCCGGGGTGCACGCCGTCGCCCAGGTCGCCCGGGCCGTCACCTCGGTGCTGCCCGGCTCCGAGCGCTTCGACGCGGCGGAGGTCTGGGGCCTGGTCGCGCGCCACCGCGTCACCAACATGTTCACGGTGCCGACCATCCTGAAGATGATGGTCGAGCATCCAGCGGTCGACGCCAACGACCATTCCTCGCTGCGCTACATCATCTATGCCGGCGCGCCGATGTACCGCGAGGACCAGAAGCGGGCGCTGCGCACGCTGGGCAAGGTGATCGTGCAGTATTTCGGCCTCGGCGAGGTCACCGGCAACATCACGGTCCTGCCCCCCGCCCTGCACGAGGCCGAGGACGGGCCGGAGGTGAAGATCGGTACCTGCGGCTTCGAGCGCACCGGGATGCAGGTGCAGATCCAGGACCCGGAGGGGCGCGAGGTCGCTGCCGGCGAGACCGGCGAGATCTGTGTCTGCGGTCCCGCCGTCTTCGCCGGCTACTGGGAGAACCCGAAGGCCAATGCCGAGGCCTTTCGCGACGGCTGGTTCCGCACCGGCGACCTCGGCTACCTCGACGCGGAGCGCTTCCTCTACATCACCGGCCGCGCCTCCGACATGTACATCTCGGGCGGCTCGAACATCTATCCGCGCGAGATCGAGGAGAAGATCCTGGCCCATCCGGCGGTGGCCGAGACGGCGGTGCTCGGCGTGCCCGATCCGACCTGGGGCGAGATCGGCATCGCGGTCTGTGTGCCCCGCGAGGGCATGGCGTTGTCCGAGGACGACGTGATGGCGTTCCTGTTCGACAAGGTCGCCCGCTACAAGCTGCCGCGCCGGGTCATCCTGCGCGAGTCGCTGCCGAAATCCGGCTACGGCAAGATCACCAAGAAGATGGTGCGGGAAGAGCTGGAAGCGGCGGGCCTGCTCGGCGAGAAGGCGCAGGGATGAGCGCGCCTCGGACGTCACCCTTCGCCACCCTCGCCCAGCCCGGCCCCGTCCGGCCCGAGCGCTGGCTCGCCTCCGCAGGCAGCCCGATCCATCGCGCCTTCGACCTGGCGCCGGGGCACACGCTCCTCGACGCCGTCGCCGGACCGCTGGCGGAAGCCGGGATTCGGGGCGGCGTGGTGCATCTCACGGGCGGGCGCTTCTCGCCCTTCTCCTACGTGATGCCGGCCCTGTCGTCGGACCCGCTCTTCGCCGCCTATTACAGCGCGACCTTCCGGCCTGAGGGCGAGACCAGGCTGGAGCGGGCGAGCGCCACCTTCGGCGAGCGCGACGGCGCGGGCTTCCTGCACGTCCACGGCACCTGGATCGAGCCCGACGGGCGCCGCCGCGCCGGCCATCTGCTGCCGGCGGAGGTTGTGATCGCCGACCCCGTTCGGGCCGAGGTCTGGGGCACGGCGGAGGCGGCCTGGCGGGTCGTCCCGGATGCCGAGACCAACTTCTCGCTCTTCACCCCGGTCCCGCTGGCGCAGGCGCAGGCCAGCTGCCTCCTCCTGAAGATCCAGCCGAACGAGGAGATCCATGCGGCGATCGAGGCGGCGGCCCGGGCCCACGGTCTGTCCGTGGCGCGGGTGCGCGGCATCGGCAGCATCGTGCGGCCGGCCTTCGCCGACGGGCGGGTGATTCCCACCGATGCCAGCGAGGTGCTGATCCGCGACGGGACCGTGCGGCCGGGGCCGGACGGCCTCCCGGGCGCGCATCTCGACATCGCGGTGGTGGACGTGGCGGGCGACATCCACGAGGGCATCCTGCGCCGCGGCGCCAACGCCGCCTGCATCACGTTCGAGCTATGCCTGACGGCGGAGTGAGGGCGTCGCGCGCGACGGCGTAGACGTGGACGGGTTCGTCGCGGCTGCGGGCTGGGGCGTGGATCACGGTCTCGCACTGGAAGGTCATGCCGCAGGCCCGCATCACCGCGAAGGAGCCGGCATTCTCCGGATGCGCGCTGGCCTCGATCCGGTGGACGTCGAGCCATGCGGCGGCGACCGGGAGCAGGGTCGTCGCCGCCTCGCGCAGGTAGCCGCGGCGCTGATGCGCCTCGCCGAGCCAGTAGCCCAGCGTGGCTGTCCGCGGATCGTCGCGGCTCCGGTGCAGCATGATCCAGCCGAGGAGTTCGCCGCTCTCGCGGGCGGTCACCGCCAGCGAGAGCGCCTGCCCGGCTTCCGCGAGAGTCTGCGCCATGGCGATCCGCTCCCGCGCCATCGCGACGGTGAAGGACAGCGGCCAGGAGGCGAGCCACCGGCTCACCGCCGGGGTCATCAGGGCACTGGTGGCTTCCGCGTCGTCGGGCGCGACGGGGCGGAGGTGGAGGCGGGGGGTGTCGAGGGTGGGTGGTGGCTGGCCGGTCATAAGGGCAGGGTAGCAGACCCTGCCTCTGGGTCAGTGCTGATCGTCTGACGTGTGGGCGGTTAGGTCATGCGGAGACGAGAATGGCGTGGGTTTTCCCCTTCCCCCCTCTGCGGGGGAGGGTGCCCCACGGAGTGGGGCGGGAGAGGGGAACCACGCCTCCGGAAAAGCCTGAACCGTTGTGAGAGGCGCGCCCTCTGGATCAGCGTCGCGCTGCCCCTCTCCCGGCCCCTGCTAAAGCAGGGACCACCCTCCCCCGCAGAGGGGGGAGGGTTCACGCCCAGCGGCCGTCGTTCCGGCACACGCCGGACTCCTGTGTCATGTACCGTGGCGACGCCCGCCCGCTTTAGAACAAGCTGTACTGCCCACCCACCCCCACCGGCACCCGGAACAGATCCGTCCGCAACCGCACCCTGTCCGCCGGATAGCCGAGCCGGGTCATCGCCACCCGCATCCGCTGGTCCAGCAAATCCGCGTAGGGCCCCGTCCCGGTGAAGCGCCGCCCATAGGTCGCGTCGTAGACCTTGCCGCCGCGCGCCTCGCTCAGGATCGCGAAGGTCCGTCCGGCCCGGTCGGGATAATGCTCGGAAAACCAGTCGCGCATCAGGTCGGCGAGTTCGTGCGGCAGGCGCAGGAGCACGCCGCCGGCCTCGGTCGCTCCCGCCTCGCGGGCGCGGGCGAGCACGGCCTCGATCTCGTGGTCGTTGAGGCCCGGGATCAGCGGCGCCACCAGCGCCATCACCGGAACGCCCGCTTCCGCCAGCGCCCGGATCGCCGCGAGGCGCTTCTCCGGCCGCGGGGCGCGGGGCTCCATCCGGCGGGCGAGGTCGGGGTCGAGGGTGGTGACCGAGAGCGCGACCTTCACCAGGCCTTGTGCCGCCATCGGCGCCAGGATGTCGAGGTCGCGCAGCACCAGATCGGACTTGGTGACGATCCCGACCGGGTGGCGGAAGCGCGCCAGCACCTCGAGGATGCCGTGGGTGAGGCGGTAGCGCCGCTCGATCGGCTGGTAGGGATCGGTGGCGGTGCCGAGCGCGATGGTGCGCGGGGCGTAGCCCCGGGCCGAGAGCTCCCGCTCCAGCAGCGCGGCGGCGTCGGGCTTGGCGAAGAGCTTGGTCTCGAAGTCGAGCCCCGGCGAGAGGCCCGCATAGGCGTGGTTCGGCCGGGCGAAGCAGTAGACGCAGCCGTGCTCGCAGCCGCGATACGGGTTGATTGAACGGTCGAAGCCGATATCGGGCGAATCGTTGCGGGTGATGATGGTGCGCGCCCGCTCCAGCGTCACCTCGGTGCGCAGCGGCGGCAGCTCCTCCTCGATCTCCCAGCCATCCGCGAAGGCCTCGCGCGCGGCCGGCTCGAACCGGCCGGTCGGGTTGGCGGTGGCGCCGCGCCCGCGGCGGCTCTCCGCCGCCGGAGTCGACCCGGCGAGGCGGCGCAGCCCCCGCCCGCATCCCGATTCCATGCCGGCCTCCCATCCAGACGCGGCCGAACTTCGAACAAAACAGGAACAAACGCAAGTGCCAACGATCGAGGCAGGACGCGACGCCCGCCATCCGCTATGGCGCGATCATGTTCACGGCAGTCATCCATCTCCCCGGCGCGATCGATCCGGAGCGCATCGACGCCCTCGCCGACACCCTGGCGGCGCTTGTGGCTGGCGTCGCGGCGGGGGTGGTGGGCGATGCGGTGATCGCGGCCGCACATCCGGACGATCCGGAGGTCGGCACCATGGCCGAGAGCACCGGGGCGGCCCTGGTGGCGCGGGGGCGTAGCCCGTGGGTTGCGGCGGCCGGATTGGCGCGCCGGCCCTGGATGCTGTGCCTGGAATCCGGCGACGTGCCGGCGGAGGGCTGGATCCGGGTGCTCGACCGGTTCGGCGCCACGACGACCGCCGACGCGGTCGGCCGCCTGCGCCGCCCGCATGCCGCCCTGTTCGAGCGGATCGCCGGGCGGCGCGAGGCGCTGACCGGCACCCGGCAGATCCGGGCCGGCGACCTCGTGCGGGTGACGGCCCTGCGGGCGGGCCTTCCTCTGAAGGTCCGCCTGCCGGTCAAGCCCCTGAAGGCGTCGCTGCTGCGAAGCTAGTCGCGCCGCGCTTCAGGTGCTCGTCGAGCCGCGGCATGATCTCGACGAAGTTGCACGGCCGGTGCCGGTAATCGAGCTGCGCCGCCAGGATGCCGTCCCAGGCGTCGCGGCAGGCCCCGGGCGAGCCCGGCAGCACGAACACGTAGGTGGCGTTCACCACCCCGGCGGTCGCCCGCGATTGCAGGGTCGAGGTGCCGATCTTGTCGTAGGAGATGCGGTGGAACACGGCCGAGAAGCCGTCCATCCGCTTCTCGAACAGCGGCTCCAGGGCCTCCGGCGTCACGTCGCGGCCGGTGAAGCCGGTGCCGCCGGTGGTGATGACGACGTCGACGCCCGGATCCTCGCCCCAGGCCCGCACCTGCCCGCGGATCGCCTCGACCTCGTCGGGAACGATCGCCCGGGCGGCGAGGCGGTGCCCAGCAGCCTCCAGGCGCCCGACCAGCGTGTCGCCCGAGCGGTCGTCGGCGAGCGTGCGGGTATCCGACACCGTGAGCACCGCGATGCTCAGCGGCACGAAATCCCTCGCGGCGTCGAGCCCGGCCATCAGAGCTGCGAGGCCCGGAAGGTATCGCAGGACTGGGTCTGGCCGCTGCGGTAGCCGGTCTGGAACCAGCGCATGCGCTGGGCCGAGGAGCCGTGGGTGAAGGAATCCGGCACGACGTAGCCCTGGCTCTGCTTCTGCAGCCGGTCGTCGCCGATGGCGCTCGCGGCCTGCATCGCCTCCTCGATGTCACCGGGCTCCAGCGCCTTGAAGCGGTCGTCGGAATTCTTGGCCCAGACGCCGGCGAGGCAATCGGCCATCAGCTCGACGCGGACCGAGAGGGCGTTCGACTCGCGCTCGCCGACCTGCTGCTGCTTGCGCTGGACCTTGGGCAGGATGCCGAGCACGTCCTGGACGTGGTGGCCGACCTCGTGGGCGATGACGTAGGCGTAGGCGAAGTCGCCCTTCACCCGGAACTTCTGCTCCATCTCCTTGAAGAAGGAGGTGTCGAGATAGACCTTCTTGTCGAGCGGGCAGTAGAACGGCCCCATCGCCGCCCGGGCCTGGCCGCAGCCGCTGCGGGTGCCGCCGGTATAGAGCACCATCGTGGTCGGGGTGTATTGCCGCCCGGTCTGGTTCGGCAGCACCTGGCTCCACACGTCCTCGGTGTTGCCGAGGATGGCGGCGGCGAACTTGCCGGTCTGGTCGGAGGGGGCGCCGGTGCGCCGGTCGGGCTGGCCCTGCTGCGGCTGGCCCTGTTCCTGGGGCGCGCGCTGGCGCGTCACCGTCTCGGCGCCGCCGATCAGGATCGCCGGGTTGATGCCGGTGACCCAGCCGATGATGCACAGGATCACGATGGTGCCGATGCCGAGGCCGCCCGCACCGCCGCCCGGAAAGCCGAAGCCGCCACCGCCGCCGCCCTCGCCGCGGCGGTCCTCGACGTTGTCGGAGGTGCGAAAATCTTCCCAGCGCATGGTCAGCTACCCGTTGGCCCGTGAACCTTGGCCGCGACGGCTACGCGGCGCAGGCCCGAGGCTCAAGAGTAATCGACGGGAGCCGACACGGTTCCGCTTCCGGACGTTACCGCTCCCCCTCGTCGAGGGCGGCGCGCAAGGCGCGAAAGTCGCGCCAGGCGAGGCGCTTCTGCAGCGGCTGCCGCAGCAGGTAGGCCGGATGGAGCGTGGCGAGCAGCCGGATCTCGCGCTTCTCCGTGCGATAGGGGAACCAGCGTCCGCGCGACTTCAGGATGCCGTCCTTGGTGCCGGCCAGCGCCTGCGTGGCGACGCCGCCGAGGCAGACCAGGATGTCGGGATCGGCGAGCGCGATCTGCCGCTCGATGAACGGCTTGCAGGTCGCGAGCTCCTGCGGGGTCGGGTTGCGGTTGCCCGGCGGGCGCCAGGGCACGACGTTGCCCACGTAGGCGTTGGTGCGGTCGAGGCCGATCGCCGCCATCATCCGGTCGAGGAGCTGGCCCGAGCGGCCCATGAACGGCTTGCCGATCCGATCCTCGTCGGCGCCGGGCGCCTCGCCGACGAACATCACCCGGGCCTGCGGGTTGCCGTCGGCGAAGACGAGGTTCTTGGCGGTGAAGCGCAGGGCGCAGCTCTCGAACCGGGCGAGCAGGCCCTCCAGCTCCTCCAGGCTCGCGGCGGTGGCGGCGAGCTCGCGGGCGTCGCCCGCCGCCTCGCCGGGGGCGGCGGCGGCGGACCGGCCGTAGGTGCTGGGCGCCTCGACACGCGGGGCGTCCTGGCCACGAGGGTCCTGGCCACGAGGGGCTTCCTGGCGCGGAAGTTCAGGGCGCGCCGGCGCGACCCGGGACGGCTCCTCGAGCGTCGGCCGCTCCGGCGGCGGGACGCGGCGGGGCGGCGCCTCGGGCTCGGCCGCCTCCCGCGCCGCCCGGCGCGGCGCCTCCGGCTCGGAGAAGCGGTCGTGCGGCGTCTCGTCCAGCGCGGCGTCGACGCCCGCCGCGACGTAGAAGTCGAGGAAGGAGAGAAGGTCGCGGCTGTCGGGAGCGTCGGGGGTCATATGTACGATGTGGCGTGCCGTGCGGCTGTGGACAACAGGCGCGACAGGACGCGCACAGGCATTCTCGCGCGGGGGCACTGGGCGCCGCCGCTTGCGCCCGGAGACACGCCGTCGCACGGTCCGGCACCTCGGACCGCTTGAGGCGGGCCAAGATCGTTTATATGTGAACTATCGCGAGTTCAAAGGGAGGAACGGGATGGAGCTGCCGGAACGCGAGGCGATGGACTTCGACGTGGTGATCGTCGGAGCGGGCCCGGCCGGGCTGGCTGCCGCCATCCAGCTCAAGCAGCTCGCGGCCGAGGCCGGCACCGAGGTGTCGGTGGTGGTGGTCGAGAAGGGCAGCGAGGTCGGGGCGCATATCCTGTCGGGCGCGGTGATCGACCCGAGCGGCCTCGATTCGCTGGCGCCCGGCTGGCGCGAGGACCCGGACCGCCCCCTCAAGACCGAGGTGGTGAAGGACGAGTTCATGTTCCTCGGGCCGGCCGGCGGCATTTCGCTGCCGAACGTCGCCTTCCCGAAGCTGATGAGCAATCACGGCAACTTCGTCGGCTCGCTCTCCAACGTGACCAAGTATCTCGGCCGCAAGGCGGAGGAACTCGGGGTCGAGATCTATCCGGGCTTCCCGGCCTCCGAGATCCTCTACGACGAGGCCGGCGCGGTGGTCGGCATCGCCACCGGCGATCTCGGCATCGCCCGGTCGGGCGAGGCGCGGGACGACTTCACCCGCGGCATGGAGCTGCGCGCCAAGTACACGGTGTTCGGCGAGGGCGCCCGCGGCTCGCTGACCAAGAAGCTGATCGACCGCTACCGCCTCAACCAGCATTCCGACCACCAGAAATACGGTCTCGGCGTGAAGGAGCTGTGGCAGGTCAAGCCCGAAAAGTTCCGGCCGGGGCTGGTTCAGCACTCGATGGGCTGGCCTTTGCCGAACAAGGCCGGCGGCGGCTCGTGGCTGTACCATTTCGACGACCACCTGGTCTCGGTCGGTTTCGTGACGCACCTGAACTACGAGAACCCGACCTTGTCGCCGTTCGAGGAGTTCCAGCGCTTCAAGACCCACCCGATGATCCGCGACGTGTTCGAGGGCGCCAAGCGCATCGGCTATGGCGCGCGGGCGATCATGGAGGGCGGCTGGCAATCGGTGCCGAAGCTCGTCTTCCCGGGCGGCTGCCTCGTTGGAGACTCCGCCGGCTTCGTCAACGTGCCCCGCATCAAGGGCTCGCACAACGCAGTGCTCTCGGGCATGCAGGCCGCCGGCGCGATTCACGAGGCCTTGGCCGCCGGCCGGGCCCAGGACGAGCTGACCTCCTACGAGGAGCGCTGGCGTTCGAGCCCGATCGGCTACGACCTGAAGCGGGTGCGCAACGTCAAGCCGCTCTGGTCGAAATACGGCACCCTCGTCGGCGTGGGCCTCGGCGGGCTCGACATGTGGCTCAACGAGCTCGCCGGCCTGTCGCTGTTCGGCACGCTGAGCCACGGCAAGCCGGACTATGCCTGCACCAAGCCGCTCAAGGACGTGAAGCCGATCAAGTATCCCCGGCCCGACGGGGTGCTGACCTTCGACCGTCTCTCGTCGGTCTACCTGTCGAACACCAACCACGAGGAGGATCAGCCGGTCCACCTTCAGGTCAAGGATATGGGCCTGCAGAAATCCTCCGAGCACGACGTGTTCGGCGGACCGTCCGGCCGCTACTGCCCGGCCGGCGTCTACGAGTGGATCGAAGAGGGGAGCGAGCCGCGCTATCAGATCAACGCGCAGAACTGCGTCCACTGCAAGACCTGCGATATTAAGGACCCGAACCAGAACATCAACTGGGTCACGCCGGAAGGTCCGGGCGGTCCGAACTACGTCAACATGTAGGAGTCGGTTCGACCGTCTCGACGGTCTTTCCACCCTCCGGGTCATTCCGGGGCCGCGCAGCGGAGCCCGGAATCCAGACGCTCAGGTCGTACAGAACGAGGCGGATCGGCGTCCGCTTTATCCTGGACCATCTGCGGTTCTGGATTCCGTGCTTTGCTACGCGGCCTCGGAATGACGCGGAGCGTGGTCGTTCCGGGCTTCGCGTTGAGGCCCCGGTAGGACGCCAGAGAGGCCATCCCCGGTGCTGGGTCGAGCGACACGGTCGATCGAACGGACTCCAAGGCATGATCATCTTACGCGAGGCCATGATGATCGGTCCGTCGAATGTCCGTCACGTTTCAGGTGCCGTGATTTTCTTGCTGATGTTCGATCTTGCCTCACCGGTACGATCCGCTGCGTCCGAGATATCGTCGCCGTATCGTCAGAAGCGCTTGTTCTACGGATGCTGGAAGAGTGAGACACGACATCCCGATCGCGTGCGGTGGAAGGTCTCGTCGTCCACCTGGTGCTTCGAACGCCGCGGAACGATCGCCGGCAAGACCTTCGACGCAGGCGACGGCTGGGACTACACCCTGCTCTGGCGTGCCGATGGTCAGCGCTTGACGATCGACGGCTCCTACAAAGACGGCTTTCAGTGTCTCTACGCCGTCTCGCCGGACGGACGGACCCTGATCCTGCGGGATTGCCCGTCGGCGGGAGAGTGGCACCGGGACGACGAGACGACCCGGGTCAGCCAGGGTCCGGCGGGACGCCGAATACTGGGTCCTCTGGCGACTGGCGAGCAACCCGACCCCAAGGACTGACCCGCTCCGGCTCACGGGCCGGATCGCCAGAGGCTCCGGCGCGGGCGGAGATCGTCTCCCGGGACGGCATCGGCGGAGCGGCCGGGCCGATCGCCGGCTCCGGACGCTCCGCCACCCCTCACTTCATGTTGGCGTTGAAGATCCGGTCGAACTCGCCCGAGGCCTTGGCGAGGTGCAGCCACTGGTCGACATAGGCCTTGAACACCGTGTCGCCGCGCGGCAGCAGGAAGCCCATCTCGCCGTATTGCAGCGGCTGGTCGGGGTTCACCGCGCACAGGCCCGGATGCAGCTTCTCCTGGAGCTTCACCTCGACCGACTCGGCGACCATGACGTCGGCGCGCCCCTGCGCGATCTCCTGCCAGATGACGCGGTTGTCCGGGAAGAGCTGGATCTGCGCCTTGGCGAGGTTGGCGCGGGCGAACTTCTCGTTCGTCCCGCCGGGATTGACGACGACGCGGGTCGAAGGCTGGTTGATGGCCTCCGTCGTCTGGTACTTCGCGACCTCGTCGCAGCGCACGATCGGCGCCTTGCCGTTGACGAGGTACATCTCGCTGAAGAAGACCTCGCGCTGGCGCGGCAGCGTCACCGAGATGCCGCTCATCGCCACGTCGCACTTCGCCTTGAAGTCGGCGAGCAGGTTCGACCACTTGGTCTGGATGAACACGGCTTCCGCATCGAGCGACTTGGCGAGCGAGCGGCCGAGATCGATGTCGATGCCGACGAAGTCGTTGGCGCCGTCGGGACGATAGGAGAACGGCCGGTAGTCGCCGGTGGTGCAGATGGTCAGGACCTTGCGCTCGATGACCTGGTCCAGGCGCGAGGGCTCGTCGGCCGCCAGCGCCGGCGTCGCCGCGAGCGCCAGCATCGCACCCGTCACCCACCGCGACGTCACCGAACCCGTGCCCATGCCACCCACTCCACGTCCCGTCCAACTCCGACGGCGGCAGCCTAGGGACGCAGAGGGGAACCGTCCAGCTTCCGCGACGGCGATCGGGGAACCGGGATGCGGTTTCCCCCGCGAAGGCCTCACGCCCCCTGCGTTGCCATGACGAAGGCGTTGAGCTTGTTGCCGTCTGGATCGCGGAAATACGCCGCGTAGAAGCCGCCGCGCGGGCCAGGCTGGCCCTCGTCAGTGCCGCCGAGGTCGAGCGCCAGGCGATGCAGGCGGTCGACATGCGCCGGGTCCCGGGCGGCGAGCGCTACCATGACGCCGTTGCCGACGCTCGCCGGCTTGCCGTCGTGGGGCTTGGTCAGGCCAATGCCGGCGCCGCCGCCTGGATTGCCCCAGGCGATGAAGCGATCTGTCTCCATCATGCGAGCGGCGCCCATCTCGCGGGCCAGCGCATCGTAGAACGCCGCCGTCCGCTCCAGGTCGCTCGTCCCGAGGGTCACGTAGCCGATCATGAGGATCTCCGTCGAAGGCCGGGGCCGCCGGTCGCGACGTCCTTACGCCGAGTCCGGGGCTCACGGCCATCGTCGCCTCACCACAGCAGCGGATGGCGGAAGACCTCGACTCGATCCCCCTCCTCCACCCCCGTCACCGCCTCGGGCAATTCAGCGAGCCCGTCGCTGCCGGTGAGCGAGGACAGCACGCCGGCACCGTCGCGCGGGAACTTCACCGCTTCCACCACCCCGTCGGCCCCCCGCCGCAGCGAGACGCGGACGTATTCGCGCCGCCCGGCCTTCTTGCGGTAGCGGAAGGCGGCACGGGCGGGCTCGCTCGGCGGGGCGTCGAGGCGGGCGCCGCCGAGGCGGGCGAGCAGCGGGCGGACCACGACGAGCAGCGTGACGTAGACCGCGACCGGGTTGCCCGGCAGGCCAACGAAGGCGGTGTCGCCGATGAGACCCATCGCGACGGGGCGGCCGGGCTTGATCGCGAGGCGCCAGAACACCAGCCGGCCGACCGCCTCCACCGCCGCCTTGACGTGATCCTCCTCGCCGGTCGAGACGCCGCCGGAGGTGAGGATGAGGTCGTGGCCGTCGGCCGCCGCCCGCAGGAGCCCGGGCAGGAGGGCGGGGTCGTCGCGCAGGATGCCGAGATCGGTCACCGCGGCGCCGAGGCGGCGCAGGAGCGCGACGAGCAGCACGCGGTTCGAATCGTGGATCGCCCCCGGCCGCAGGGCTGCGCCCGGCTCGGCCAGCTCGTCGCCGGTCGAGAACACCGCGACCCGCAGGCGGCGGCGCACCGCGAGCGCCGCGTGGCCGGTGGCGGCGGCGAGCGCCAGGTCAGGCGGGGTCAGGCGGCGGCCGGCGGGGATCACGAGGCTGCCGCGCGCCACGTCCTCGCCGGCGAGACGCCGGTTGGCGCCGGCCTTGAGGCCCGCGGGCAGTGCGACCGCGTCGCCCTCGCGCCGCACGTCCTCCTGCATGAACACCGTATCGGCTCCCGGCGGCATCGGCGCCCCGGTGAAGATCCGCATCGCGGAGCCCGAAAGCGCGTCGCACCCCGGCGCGGCGCCGGCGGGCAGGCGGCCGCGCACCGGCAGCAGGGTCTCGGGCCCGGCCGTGAGGTCGGAAAAGCGCACGGCGTAGCCGTCGACGGCGGAATTGTCGAAGAGCGGCAGGTCGAGGCCGGTGACGACGTCCCCGGCGGCGATGCGCCCGTCGGCCTCGGTCAGCGGCACGGTCTCGATCCCGGCGAGCACCGGCAGCCGCTCGGCCACGAGGGCGGCGGCCTCGTCCACCGAGAGCAAGGGACCGCCGAAGGCGAAGCAGTCGTCAGTCAGCTGCGCCATGAGACTCCATCCTCGATTCGAGCCTCTCCAGCACCACCGCGAGGGGCTCCGACCGCGCCAGCACGATATCGGCGACCGCCTCCACCGCGTCGAGGGGCACGACCGGCCGGCCGGCCTCCGGAAAGGGATGGTCGCTCGCCACCGCGACGATCCGGGCGTCGTCCGGATGCAGCGGCGGGCGGCCGTTGGCGTGGCGGTAGACCTCGATCTTCGGATGCGCCTCGCGCTTGAAGCCCTCGATCACCGCGAGATCGCAGGGGCCGAGCCGGCGCAGCAGGTCGGGAAGGCGCGCCTCCTCCGCGACTTCTCGGATCTGCACCACGCGACGGCGCGACGCGACGATCACCTCGCAGGCGCCGGCCTCGCGGTGGCGGTACGAATCCTTGCCCGGCTGGTCGACGTCGAAGGCGTGGTGGGCGTGCTTAAGCGTCGCCACGCGCAGGCCCCGGGCCCGGAGCACCGGGATCAGCCGGACGAGCAGCGTCGTCTTGCCCGCCCCCGACCAGCCGGCGAGCCCGATGACCCGCATCGTCACGCTCCCGCCCGGGTGAAGCCGAGCCCGGCGAGGTCGGCGGCGAGGCCTTCGTCGTCGAGGAGGGAGAGGAACGCCGCCAGGGGCGGCTCGTCGCGGCGGCTCTCGCGGTAGGCGAAATCGTAATGCTCCTCGGTGAGGGCCAGGAAGCCGAGGCCGTAGGCTTTCGCCACCGTCGAGATCGCCACGCCCCAATCGGCCCGGCCCTGCGCCACCGCCGCCGCGACGGCGTTGTGCGAGCGCGGCTGGTTCCAGTAGCCGGCGGGCCGGGCGCCGTCGAGCAGGCCCTCGACCAGCGCCCTCGTGCCGGCGCCGGTGTTGCGGTTGACCATCACGGCCGCGTCGTCCGCGAGGATCCCGCCCACCGCGCCTTGCGCCGACGCCCCCTCGAAGCGGTCATCGCCCTTCCGGAAGACCACGCCCTGGAGCCGGCGCCAGCCCGGGGCCAAGGCGAGGCCGGGGGTGAGGTAGGGTGCGTTGTAGCGCCCGGTCTCGGGATCGAGGAGGTGCATCGCCGCGAGGTCGCATTCTCCCCGGCGCAAGGCGGCGAGACCCCCGGCCGACCCGACCCAGAGGGTGCGGGCCGAGATGCCGCGGCCCGCGAGGCGCCCGACCAGCCGGTCGAGGCCGAGGCAGTGGCTGCCGACGATCGTCAGGTCCGGCGGCCGCGCCGCCCGGCCGATCCGGGAAACCCGCACCGTCGCGCCGGCCTCGATCCCGGCCTGGGTGGCCGGCACAGCGAAGAACCCGTCGGCCTGCGAGAAGGCCGTGACCGCCCCGGAGCCCTTGGCGAGCGGCAGCGCCACCAGGCCGTCTCTGCCGCGGGAGAGCGCCGCCATCACGTATTCGGTGCGGCCGAGCTCGGAGGGCAGGCGCTGCGGCAGGCGCGCCTCCACGCTCTCCTCCTCCCGGGCCGGCAGGCCGGCCAGCGCCCGGATCAGCGGCACCACGAATTCGTGGAAGGTGAACATCGCCGAGGTCGGGAAGCCCGGCAGCACCACCACCGGCACGGCGCCGGCCTTCGCCAGGCAGAGCGGCTTGCCGGGCTTCAGCGCCACGCCGTGGACCAGGATGCCGGGCTCGCCGAGCCGCGACAGGATGCGGTGCGAGACGTCGCCCGCCCCCTTCGAGGTGCCCCCCGACAGGACGACGAGGTCGGAGGCGGCGAGGGCCCGCTTCAGCGCCGCTTCGAGCGCGGCCTCGTCGTCCGGCACGATGCCGCCCGGCACCGCGACGCCGCCGTTCTCGGCCACGCTCGCCGCCACGATGGCGCCGTTCGAATCGTAGAGCTTCGCCGGCGCGAGGCTCGACCCCGGCGCCACCAGCTCGTCGCCGGTGGAGAGCACCGCGACGCGGGGCCGGCGCAAAACCGCGACCTCGGCGAGGCCGCAGGCCGCCAGGATGCCGATCTCGCGGGCGGTGACCAGGGTGGCGGCGCGCAACACCGTCTCGCCCCGGGCCATGTCGGCGCCGGCATAGCCGACGAACCGGCCCGGCCCCGCCGGCTGGCTCACGGCGATTCCGGGCGTCGGCCCGTCCTCGAACTCGGTCGCCTCGATCATCACCACCGCGTCGGCGCCGCGGGGCAAGACGCCGCCGGTGGCGATCGGCGTCGCGGTGCCGGGGCCGACCGTGAGCGCGGGGGCGACCCCGCAGGCCAGGATCTCGGCGTTCAGGACGAGGCGGCGCGGCTCGGCTTCGCTCGCCGCTTCCGTGTCGGCGCTGCGCAGGGCGAAGCCGTCCACCAGGGCGCGGTCGAAGGGCGGCACGTCGATCGGCGAGGCGATGTCGGCGGCGAGCACCCGGCCGAGCGCCTCGTGCAGCGGAACCGTCTCGGGGGCGAGGGGCGCGTGCGGCACGGCCTCGCGCCAGCGCGCCATCGCCTCGTCCCGGCTCACCACCGCCAGGAACTGCTCCTGGCGCGAGGCGGCGGCGAGGCGGGCGAGCAAGGAATCGGTGGCGAATTCGGTCAAAGCGGCAGCACCTCGACGGGGGTCCCGGCGGGATAGCCCTCGTGGGCCGGCGGCACCAGCAGGGCGGAATCGGCTCGGCCCAAGCGATGGAGCGGGATCTCGGCCCCGCCGAGGGGCTCGGCGCCGGAGATCGTGCGAATCAGGAACACCACCTCGGTCAGGCCGATGACGGAGGCGACCTTGCGGGTGAGAGGAAGCGTCAGCGTCGCGTCGGGACCGGCCCCGGCGAGCGCCGCGAGCAGCGGCCGGCCCAGCGCCAGCCAGGCGGCGAGGGCCGCGTCCGGCCGGCCCGGCAGCAGCAGCACCGGCCGCCCCGCCGCCTCGCCGAAGCCGGCGCTCTCGCCCGGGCGCAGGGCGATGCCGTGGGCGTGGAGCCGCCCGGCCCGCGCGAGCGCCGCGGCGCTGGCGTCGCGCCGCCCAGGCCCGGTGCCGCCGATGACGATCACGGCGTCGGCCCCCGGTATCAGGAGGGCGGCGGTGAGATCCTCGACCTCTGCCGGCCGGGCGACGGTCTCGGTGAGGCCGCCCCGGGCGGCGATCCAGGCGGCGAGCAGCGGAGACAGGGTGTCGGGCGCCGCCGCCAGCAGGCGCAGGCGCGGTCGGCGCACGGCCACCCGGTCGAACCCTGCGGCGGCGAGGGCGAGGCCGCATAGCGCGCTCACCCGCTCGCCCGAAGCGAGCAGCCGTGTGCCCGGCGGCATCTCGGTACCGGGCGCCCGCGTCCCCTCCCCGATCGCGGCCTCCGCCTCGATCTCCCGCGGATCGGCGCCGAGAGCCTCGGGCGGCAGCAGCGCGTCGGTGCCCGCGGGCAGGGCCGCGCCGGCCTCGACCCAGACGGGTTCGCGCCCGAGCCGCACCGGCGCGTAGGGCGAGGCGCCGACGACCGCCGCCGCCGCCACCGCCCAGCCGTCGCGCAGCGCCCTCCGCTCCGCCGGCCGGCCCGCCTCGACGGCGAGATCCTGCGCCGCCACGGCACCGACCGCCTCGGCCGGGCTCGCATCGGCGACCGCGACCGGACGCGCCAGGGCGACGAGCGCCGGCAGCGCCTCGGCGAGCGGCATCAGCGCGGTCGTGGACGCCCGCGGCGTCACCGGCGGGCGCCCGGGTGATGAGGCGAGGCCAGATGAGGCAAGGCCATGCGAGGGTCCTGATCCCGGGAGGGAGAGGCGATGCGGCAAGCGCCGGCCGGGATCAAGGTTTCGGCCCCGGGAGCGGGAGACGGCGGAGAAAATGTCGCGGCCGGCCGCCGGCGGCCGGTCCGGCGGCGTGGTCGGCCCACGCCTTGCGGGACCCCGGTCCCCGAGCGTGGGCGCGACGAAACCTCAGGCCGCGCGCTGAGGCCAAGCCGGAAAGGGATCGGGCAGCGTCCGATCCGCCGTCACGGGTCCGCCCTCCGGTCCGACGAGGCAGGCATCGAGGGCTTGCCGGATCGCTGCCTCGTCGAGCCCGGCGCCGATGAAGACGAGTTCCTGGCGCCGGTCGCCCCACACCTCGCTCCAGTGGCGGGCGAGCACGTCCCGCCAGTCGGGATGGTCGGGCCAGCGCGAGCGCGGCACCGCGGCCCACCAGCGGCCGAGCGGCGTCACCCGCGCGGCGGCGCCGGCGAGCGACAGCTCCCCGACCCAGTCCGGCCGGGTCGCGAGCCAGAAATGGCCCTTGGCCCGGATCAGCCCGGGCCAGGTCGCCTTGGTGAAGGCATCGAAGCGCGCCGGATGGAACGGCCGGCGCGCCCTGTAGACGAAGGAGCCGATGCCGTATTCCTCGGTCTCGGGCACGTGCTCGGCGGCGCCGTACAATTCCTTGTACCAGAGCGGATGGGCCTGGGCCTTCTCCTCGCTGAACAGCCCGGTCTCGAGAACGGTGTCGAGGGCGACCCGGCCGAACCCGGCCTCGACGATCCGGGCATCGCCGTTCAGGCCGCGCACCACCTTGCGCACCAGGTCGCGCTGCCCGGGGCCGACGTCCTCGGCCTTGTTGATCACCACCACGTCGGCGAACTCGATCTGCTCGACCAGGAGGTCGACCAGGGTGCGCGCATCCTCCTCGCCCGCGATCTCGCCGCGGTCGCGCAGGAAGTCGTGCGAACCGTAATCGCGCAGCAGGTTCACGGCGTCGACCACCGTCACCATCGCGTCGAGGCGAGCGACGTCGGACAGGGACAGCCCGTCCTCGCCGCGGAACGAGAAGGTGCTGGCGACGGGCAGGGGCTCGGAGATGCCGGTGCTCTCGATCAGGAGCGCGTCGAAGCGGCCCTCCTCGGCGAGGCGGCGCACCTCTCGCATCAGGTCGTCGCGCAGGGTGCAGCAGATGCAGCCGTTGGTCAGCTCGACCAGGCGCTCGTCGGTGCGCGACAGGCCGGCCTCGCCCGCCCGGACCAGGTCGGCATCGATGTTCACCTCGCTCATGTCGTTGACGATGACGGCGACCCGCCGGCCCTCGCGGTTGGCCAGCACGTGGTTGAGCAGCGTCGTCTTGCCCGCGCCGAGGAAGCCGGACAGGACGGTGACGGGAAGGCGGGAATCATGGGGGCGGGAAACTTGCGGGAGAACGTCGGGCATGGGCACCTCCATACTTGTAACAATATAACATTGCTTGCCCTGTCAAGGCATCGGGTCCGTGGCGTTCCGGCCCCTTCCCGGCCCGGGACCCGGGCGCGTAGACCCTGAGCTCCCCGCCCGGACCGTGCCGCATGCCCGCTCTCCTCCACCTCGCCCTCGCCGCTCTCCTGAGCCTCCTTCCCGTCGCGGCCCGCGCCGAGACGCCGATGCGCGGCCATGGCGGCCCGGTGCGGGCGCTCGCCGTGACGGCGGACGGGAGCCGGGCGCTCTCCGGCAGCTTCGATGCCTCGGCGATCCTGTGGTCGGTCGAGGACGGGGCGGCGCTCCGGGTGCTGCGGGTCCATGACGGGGCGGTGAACGCCGTGGCCCTCCTGCCCGATGGTGGGCTCGTCACCGGCGGGGAGGACGGACGCGTCGCCCTCTGGCGCGAGGGGCAAGCGCCCGAGCGGATCCTCGCGACCCATGCCGGCCCGGTCTCCGGCCTCGCGGTGGCGCCGGACGGGCGGCGGATCGCCTCTTCCTCCTGGGACGGCACCGCCCGGATCACGCCCCTCGACGGCGGTCCCGCGATGGTGCGGGAGGGCCACCAGGGCAACGTCAACGGGGTCGCGTTCCTGCCCGACGGGCGCCTCGTCACCGCGGGCTACGACGGGACCGTGCTGATCTGGCCCGAGGCCGGTCCCCCGCTGACGGTGCCGCTGGAGGCGCCGGTCAACGCCGTGGCGGCGGCCCCCGACGGGGAGATCGCGGCGGCGGGCGCCGACGGCACCCTGTCCCTGCTGCGGCCGGACGGCACCACCCGGGCGCGCCTCGAGATCGGCCCGCGGCCGGTGGTGGCGCTCGCGCTGTCGCCCGACGGGCGGATGCTCGCCGCCGCGACGGTCGGCGGCGCGGTGGCGGTCGTCGACCGGGCCGGGGCGCGGGTGCGCCTCACCCTGGTCGGGCCCGGCCTGCCGGTCTGGTCGCTGGCCTTCCGCGACAGCGGGGAGCTCGTCACCGGCGGCGGCGACCGGCTGGTGCGGCGCTGGGACCTGCGAACCGGCGAGCCGATCGGTCCGCTCGCCATGGCCCGCCCGGCGGACCCGCTGGCGGCCTTCGCCGGCGACCGGGGTGCGGAGGTCTTTCGCGCCTGCGAGGCCTGCCACACCCTGACCCCCGACGGCGGCAACCGGGCCGGGCCGACCCTTCACGGCGTGTTCGGCCGCCGCATCGCGGCTTTGCCGGACTACCCCTACTCCCCGGCCTTCCGGCGGCTCGACATCGTCTGGACGCCCGAGACCGTCTCCCGCCTGTTCGAGGTCGGCCCCGCCCGCTTCACCCCCGGTACCAAGATGCCGGAGCAGACGATCAGCGCGGCCGAGGACCGGGCGGCCCTGGTGCGGTTCCTGGAGAAGGCGACGCGGTGAAGCTGCCCTGGAATCGAGGCGTGACCGGATGCGCACGTTGACAGGATGCCGCGCGGGCGGGACATTATGCTTTGGAGATCGTCATGCTGAGCGTCATCGAAGAGATAACGGGCGACGGTATCACCCTCGACGCAGACCATGTGCGCGCACGGATCGGCGACTGGCGGGGGCGGATCAATGATCTCTATCGCCAGGTCACTGACTGGTTCCCACATCTCTGCGTCAGGCAGGGCGACACGACCGTGATGAACGAGGAGATGATGCGTGCGTACGGCGTGCCGCCGGTGCGGCTGCCGATCCTGCGCCTCTCCGATGCGGCGGTGGAGGTCGCGGCCTTCGTTCCCGATGGCCTGTGGATCATCGGCGTGAACGGCCGGCTCGATCTGTCCACGCGCAGCGGCCGGTTCCTGATCCTCGATCGGGCGGGCCTCTTCGAGACGCCGCGCTGGACCATCGCTCCCGCCCTGGATCGCCTCGCCGCCGAGCCCCTCTCGCAGGCGGCGCTCGCCACGGCGATGGCGTAGGGAGCCCCTCCATGCGGGATCTGGCGGCCATCGCCGCCGTCTACTCGGAGATCGCGAGCGGTCTCACCGCGCAGCTCGCGCAGGCCCGGGAGGCGGCTGACACCGCCCTCATCGATCGCATCGCGCAGAAACGACGGATCAACGATTCCGCCTATTTCATCCTCGCCTGGGGCCAGCTCGAAGCCGAGATCAACCGGGTCGCCGAGCTCGCGGTCCGCAGCCGTCGCAGCAGCATCCGTTGGGAGGATCGCCGCGCCTGGGACGCGCACGATCCGGAGAGCATGCGGGCGAAGTTCGAGGACCGGGCGGCGCTCGTGCTCGAACGGCTCAACGTCGCCTCCGACGCCTACCGCCGGACGATCCGCTACTACGGCTGGCGCAACGGCATCGCGCACGGCTCGCAACTGGCGACCGGGATCGACGTCCCGGTCGTCATCGGCGACCTGTACCAGATCGCCGGCGAACTCCGGGCGTGACCCGTCACCCCTCCCGCGCCCGAAAATAATCCTCCGAGGTCCGCGGCCGGTTGGCGTCCGCCGTGTGCGGGTCGAAGCCCTGGTCGAGGACGTGCGAGACCCGGCAGGTGTCGCACATCATCAGGGCCTTGATCCGCTGCTCGCCCGCCGGCCCGGCGAACATCCAGTGCCGGTCCTGCAGCCGGCCGATCACCCGCTCGATGGTGCTGCGGGTGCCGAAGGGCTTGCCGCACGCGATGCAGTCGAACGGCTCCTCCTCCTTGACGACCCGGCGCGGAGCCGCCCAGGCGGCGAAATCGAGCTGCGGCACGAGGGCGATCGCGTCCTCCGGGCAGGTCGCGGCGCAGAGGCCGCATTGCACGCAGGCGCTCTCGGCGAAGGTGAGGCGCGGGCGGTCGGGATCGTCGGCGAGCGCGCCCGTGGGGCAGGCGCCGACGCAGGCGTGGCAGAGGGTGCAGGCCTCCCCCTTGACATCGAGGCCGCCGAAGGGCGCACCGGCATCGAGCGGCACCCGGTCGACCGGGCGCGGCGCGGCGTGGTGCAGCTCCGAGACCGCGAAGCGCAGGACGCCGCGCACTTCGCCGTCCGGCATGAAACCCGACGGCACCGGCGCCGGCGTACCGCGGGCGCCGGCGGCCAGAGCCTCGCCCAAGGCATCCGGGTCGTCGGTCCCGATCAGCGAGACGACCGCGCCGCCCTCCGCCGGCCCGTAGCCGAGGGCCTGCGCCACCGCGTCGAACCGGGCGGCGTTGCGGACGAGGGCTGCGATATCATGTTTGGGCTTGTCCCGGACGAGGAACCGCACCCCGCCCGCGCCGTAGGCGAGCGCGGCGGCGATCGCCTCGGGGCCGACCTGCGTCACCTCGTTGACCGGCACCGGCAGCACGTCCGCCGGCAGGCCGTCGCCGTATCGGGCGAGCGCGTCGATCAGGGGCGCGCCGTGGGCCTCGTCGTGGATCAGCAGCACTGGGGCGGCCCCGCCCGCCTTGTGGAACGCGGAGAGCAGGGTGCGCAGGCGCCGCATCAGCGCGTCGGCCGGCGGCAGGGCGTAGGCGGCGGCCCCGGTCGGGCAGACGGAGGCGCAGGAGCCGCAGCCGGCGCAGACATGGGGATCGATGGCGACGTGGTCGCCGGCAGGCGCGATGGCCCCGGTCGGGCAGATGTCGAGGCAGCGGGTGCAGCCGGTGATGCGCGAGCGCGAATGGGCGCAGAGCTCGGCGTGGAAGTCGACGAAGCGGATCTTGTCGAAGGTGCCGACGAGGTGGGAGGCCTCGAACAGCACCCGCTCCACCGCCGCCGGGTCGCGCGGATCGGCCCTGAGATAGCCGCTGCGCAACTCGTGCGCCGGGAAGAGCGGCGCGCCGCCGGTGAGATCGACGACGATGTCGCAGGTCGAGGTCGCCCCGTCCCGCGACGGCCCGAAGGCCAGCACCCGGCGCGAGGAGGGCAGCGGCAGGGCGGTGTCGTCGATCGCCAGGCTGAAGGCGCCGAGATGGCCGGTCGCCCCCCGCACTGTGCCCTTCAGTACCGGGATCTCGCCGGTGCGCGGCGGCGCCACCTCGCCGGGGCGGGTGAGCAGCACCGTGACGTCGAGGTGGTCGGCGAGGCGCTGCGCGGCCTCGATCGCGACCTCGTCGCGGCCGTAGACCAGGGCGACGCCCTGGCTCTCGAAGCTCACGCTCGTCGGGGACGGCGTCAGTTCGGCGGCGGCGGCCAGCAGGGCCGCCATCTTCGGCCCCGCGGCCGCTGCCCCCGCCGACCAGCCGGCCGTCTCGCGGATATTGGCGAAGGCGACGCTGCCCTCGGCGCCCAGTTCCTCCGCCACCTCGCGGAAGAGCGGCGCCTTGAGGGTGCAGGACACCGTGACAGGCGCCCCCGACGCCATCGCGGCCCGCACCCGCTCCAGCTCGCGGCCGCAGAACTGGTCGCCCGTCTGCAGCTGGCCGCCGCAGGCCTTGCCGATCGCCGCCGCGTCGAGGGGCATGCTGCCCTCGCAGGAACAGGCGATCACGATCCGATCCGACACCACACGCGTCTCCGACCGGGCGGCGGCCCGGGCCATGCCGGGCCGCCGCCCCCTGGGGCGTCATGCCCCTTGTTCACCGGTCCAGCGCTATATACGAGCCGTTAAAAAGAACGACCCGACACGTGCGCGCAGGCGACGCCATCTCCCTCATGACCCTCGCGGATCCCTCCGGCCCGATGCTGCCCCCCGCCTTCCGGCTGCTGCGTCTGTCAGACCCTGCCGGGACGGCGCACGACCGGGCCTGTGCACTCGCCGACGCCGATGACGGGGCCGCCGGCACCCTGGTGGTCGGGCGCCGGCCCGGCACGGTCGAGATCGCGGTGGTGCTGGCGCCCGAGGAGCCGCTGGCGACCGCCCGCCTCGTCGGGCTCGTCGGCCTCACGGCGCTCGCCAAGGCGGTCGGCAGCCACGCCCCGCCCGACAAGCCGCTGACTCTGGACGCGGCCGGCACCCTGTTCTTCGACCGCGCCCGCCTCGGCGGCGGGCGCCTGGCCTGGCCCGAAGCGTGCGCCGAGGCCGCGGTGCCCGACTGGCTCGTCTTCTCCGCCATGCTGATCGCCTCGAAGCGCGAGGCGGGCGATCCCGGCCACACCCCGGGCTCGACCTCGCTGGAGGAGGAGGGTTTCGAGGCCGGCGCCGACGCGCTGGTCGAGAGCTTCGCCCGCCACCTCCTGCGCGGGCTCTCGCTCTGGGCCGAGGATGGCCCCGCCTCCGCGCTGGCGCGGGCCCGCGATCACCTCGCCGGTGATCCCGCCCTGCTCCGCCTCGACGATACCGGCTGGTACGATCCGGAGCGGGGAGGCCCGCGCCTGTGAGCCTCAAGCTCCCCCGCACCCTGCGGCTCGACCCCTCCGATACCCTGGTCTTCCCGGTCGCCGCCCCGCCCGGCGAGTGGGCGGTGACCGGCAGCTTCCTGTTCCTCGAACGCGATCCGGCGGCGCTCGCCGGCAAGGAGCGCGCGGCGTTCCGGGCCGGCTTCGTCGGCATCGAGTCGTTCGGCTTCTCGACCCTGGTGGTGGTGAGCGAGGCGAGCGAGCCCGAGCGCGAGGCCGCGACCGAGGCGCTGGCGGCCCAGTTCCAGGCCCGCCTCGGCGCGCCGGACTGGCTAAGCGCGCTCGCCGCCGCCCGGGAGGAGATCGCGGTGGCCGAATCGCTCTGCACCCCGCCGGTCGGCACGGTGCTGGCGCTGCACCGCACGCTGGAGGACGGCGAGATCCGCGAGCAGTTCCGCGCCCTGCGCCCGCGGGAGGGGGCGGTGCCGGGATCCGACCGGCGCCACGCCTATGCCCGCGCCTTCGATTTCTACGAGACCGACGAGGAGCCCGAGGAGCGGGTCGACCTCGTGGGCCTCCTCGACAGGAAGCCTTGATGACCGAGTTCTGGGTCTCGAGCGGCCACCATCTCACCCGGCGCGACGCGGGCGGCGGCCTCGTCGTCACCGACGAGTTGCTGCTGGCCTACCTCGCCCGGCCCGAGCTGGTGCCGCCGGACGAGGCCTGCGCCGCCGAGCGGGCGCTCCACGCCGCGCTCCTGCGCGATCCCCGCCGCCCGGTGACGCCGCCCGAGATCGCGGCCCTGGCGGATGCCGATGCGCGCGAGAACTGGGAGATGATCCTGGCTTTTCGCGACCGGCTGCTCGCCGCCCGTAACCTCGAGGCGGCCTATCTCGACCTCGTCCGCCGCGGGAGCGCCGGCACCCCGATCCTGTTCCTCAACCAGCTCGTCCACCTGATCCTGCGCAACGCCCTCGACGGCTGCGACGACCCCTTCACCTTGCGCGCCGCCGAGCTGTTCTTCCGCCCGCAGCGGGCCTCCGTGACCGACGGCTCGCTGCTGCTGGCCGATGCCGAACTGATCGACGAGGCGGAGGGCGCGCGCGGACAATCGCCGCTCGTGGCGATGCTCGGGCGCGAGCCGGTTTCCGAACTCGACGTGATGACCGCCGACACCGCCTGGACCTACTGGAGCCGGTCGGACGCCTTCAGCATGGCGCTCAACCTCGGCTCCGATCCGAAGAGCCGCGAGGGGCTGGCGCGGGCGATCGAGGCCTTCGTGCGTCATCTCCTTGCCGTCGAGGTCGAGGTCGCCCCCCTTCCGGCGATCGAGGACCGGGACTGGCGCTGGTTCGTCGGCCTCGACCAGGAGGGCACGCGGATCGGCAATGCCCTGTGGCGCGGCGAGGCTGTCGAGCCCTCCGCTTTCGAGCGGGTGGTCGCCCTGTTCCGGCTCCGCATCCTCGATTCCAGCCGGGCCGATCCGCGCGTCGGCGACCGGCCGGTCTACCTGCTTCTGGCCATGACGCCCGACCGGCTGGTGACGATGAAGCCGCAGAACCTGGTCGCGGGCCTTCCCGTTATCCAGGCGGGAGAAGCCTGATGAGCACGCAGCTGATCTCCGTCGGGGTCGTCGTCGCCAAGCGCCGGCTGAAGGGCCCGTGGGCGAGCCATGCCTGGCTGCCGGTCGCCGTGCTGCCGGGCCTGCCCGGCACCGCGCCCTGGACCCGCCTCTCGGCCTCCGACGACGAGGAGACGTTCTATGCCGGTGCCTACGAGGTCGAGCTGCACCCGGCCGAGACCGCGCATTACGGCGACAACCTCGCGGCGGCCCAGCCCTCGCTCTGGGTCGCCCTGCGCGAGACCGGCCCTGAGACCTACGCCGTCGCGACCGTGACCGCTGACCCCTACGAGGGCGAGTCGCTGGCCGAGGGCATCGGCGAGATCGTCGAGGCAGTGCCGATGCCGCCGGAGATCCAGGTCGAGGTCGGGGCGTTCTACCGGGCGTTCCACGTCGAGCGGGTGTTTCACAAGCGCAAGCGCGACCGGGCCGATCCGGAGGCCCTGGCGCGCCAGGGATCCCATCAGGGAGGCGGCGCGCGGCGCCGGCCAGAGGAGCCGTGAGCGACGGCTTCCTCGCCCGCTGGTCGCGGCGCAAGCGCGACGAGGCGCGCCGGCCGGCGGAAGCGGCGCCCGAGGCCTTGCCGGCCGAGCCCGTCGCGGCACCGGACGACGAAGGCGGCCTCTCCCCCGAGGAACTGGCGCAGCTCCCGTCCCTTGACGCCCTCACCGCCGCGACCGACCTGACGCCGTTCCTGCGCGCCGGCGTGCCGCGGGCCCTGCGCAACGCGGCGCTCCGCCGGATGTGGTCGGTCGACCCGGCGATCCGCGACTTCGTCAGCGAGGCGCGGGAATACGCCTACGACTGGAACACGCCGGGCGGGGTGCCGGGCACGGGAGGCCTGATCTCCGCCGAGGAGGTGCAGGCGATGGTGGAGCGGGTGTTCGGGGGTGGGGAGGAGACCTCCTCCACCACCAGCGACGAGAGCGACGTTGCCGACGATGTCGCACTTTCCCCGTCTCCCCGCGGGCGGGGAGAGAGCTGCGCCCCCATGGTCGAGGGTGGAGGGATGTCTAATGGCGCGGGTTTCCCCCTCCCCCCTCTGCAGGGGAGGGTGGCCTACGAAGTAGGCCGGGACAGGGGCAGCGCGACGCTGATCGAGACGGCGCCCGTCATCATGGTCGCGACCTCTCCGGACGCGGCGTCCCCTCTCCCGGCTCGCTCCGCTCGCCACCCTCTCCCGCAGAGGGGGGAGGGAGAAACCACGCCTGTTCTTTCCCCAAATAGTCCGGCGCCGGCGGGGAGAGGCGATGCGCACGGTCAGTGCGAGCCACCCCCCTCCCCGCCCCGCCTGCGACGTCATGGCGGGGCGATACCGATTTGAAGCGTTAGAAAGTAGAATTGTGCGCCATGGATTCCCCGGTATGGTGCCGGCAACGGGGCGCCGCATCCTCCAAATGATGGAGGAAACCGAGCGCCGGCAGCCCCCGGTGACGACGCCACGTTGCGCGAGGTGATGGTGAACCAGGGCTCCGGTCCGACCGACGAGATCGACGCTCTGCGCGCCCAGGAATACGACCTCCTGGCGGCCCTGCTCGGCCGCGCGCCGGCGCCGGACCTGCTCGCCGGCCTTCAAGGGCTCGATGGCGACGCCTCGCCGCTGGGTCAGGCCCACGCCGCCCTCGGCCGCGCCGCCCGCGAGGCCGATCCGCGTGCCGTCGGGCGCGACTACTTCGCGCTGTTCGTCGGCGTCGGGCGCGGACTGATCATGCCCTACGCCTCCTACTACCTCACCGGCTTCCTCAACGAGCGGCCGCTCGCGCGGGTGCGCCAGGACCTCGCTGCGCTCGGGCTCGAGCGGGATCCGGGCTCGAGCGAGCCGGAGGACCACGCCGCCACCCTGCTCGAAGTGATGGCGACTCTGGCGGGCCGGCGCCTGCCGGCCGAGCCGGATGCCGATCACCGCTTCTTCGAGCGGCATCTGAAACCGTGGATCGGGCGTTTCTTTACCGACGTTGCGGCGCAGGCCGCCACGCCGTTCTACCGGGCCGTCGGCGAGCTCGGCGAGGTGTTCACGACGGTCGAGGCCGAGGCCTTCGCCATCGAGGCGTAAGTCCCTCGGCGGCGTGAGGACCAGGATCCGGATACAGAAGGGAGGGCCGCGATGCGGCAGGACGACGACACGAAGAAGGACGGCCTCGGACGGCGGCAATTCTTCCGCGCGCTCGGCGGCGGCACCGCCGCGGCGGCGGCCGCGGTCGCGTCCGTACCGCTCGGCACCACCGAAGCCCAGGCCTACGACCCCGGCAATGCCGAGACCCGGTCGCGCTACCGCGAGACCGACCACGTCAAGGCCTTCTACCGCACCAACGGCTACGAGACGCTGAAGAAGTGAGACCGGCATGCTGACCAAGCGCAGGAACGGCGTGGCGGCCCGCGGCAGCCATCAGGCCCTCGCCGCGGGACTGACCGCCCACACCCTCGACCGCCGCGGCTTCCTGCGGAAATCGGGGCTGGCCGCCGGCGGGCTGGCCGTGCTCGGCACCGTGCGGCTCGGCGCGGTGCGGCAGGCTAAGGCCGCCGGCTCGTCGGCCGATCCGGCCCAGGCCGTGATCCGCAAGAACGTCTGCACCCACTGCTCGGTCGGCTGCACGGTGACGGCCGAGGTCGTCAACGGCGTCTGGGTCGGCCAGGAGCCGTCCTGGGCGAGCCCGATCAACCGCGGGGCGCATTGCGCCAAGGGCGCGGCGATCCGCGAGCTCGTCCACAGCGACCGCCGCCTGCGCTACCCGATGAAGATCGTGAACGGCGAGTGGCAGCGGGTCTCCTGGGACCAGGCGATCACCGAGATCACCGACAAGCTCCAGGCGATCCGCAACAAGAACGGCGCCGATTCGGTCTACTGGCTCGGCTCGGCCAAGTTCACCAACGAGGCCTCGTACCTGTTCCGCAAGTTCGCGGCCTATTGGGGCACGAACAACGTCGACCATCAGGCCCGCATCTGCCACTCGACCACGGTGGCGGGCGTCGCCAACACCTGGGGATACGGCGCCCAGACCAATTCCTACAACGACATCCGCAACGCCAAGACGATGATCATCCTCGGCGGCAACCCCGCCGAGGCGCACCCGATCTCCATGCAGCACGTGCTGTCGGGCAAGGAGATCAACCGTGCCAACATGATCGTCATCGATCCGCGCTTCACCCGCACGGCCGCGCACGCGACCGAGTACGTCCGCATCCGCTCCGGCACCGACATCCCGGTGATCTGGGGCATCCTCTGGCACGTCTTCCAGAACGGCTGGGAGGACAAGGACTTCATCAGCCAGCGCGTCTACGCGATGGACGACGTCCGCAAGGAAGTCGCCAAGTGGACGCCCGACGAGGTCGAGCGGGTGTCGGGCGTGCCGGGCGAGCAGCTCAAGCGCGTCGCCGAGCTCTTCGCCAAGGAGAAGCCCGCGACGCTCATCTGGTGCATGGGCGCGACCCAGCACACGGTCGGTACCGCCAACGTGCGGGCGCTCTGCATCCTGTGCCTCGCCACCGGCAACGTGGGTAAGCCGGGCACCGGCGCCAACATCTTCCGCGGCCACACCAACGTCCAGGGCGCGACCGATCTCGGCCTCGATGTGACGACGCTGCCGCTCTATTACGGCCTCGTCGAGGGCGGCTGGAAGCACTGGGCCCGGGTCTGGGAGGTCGAGTACGACTGGCTGCAGTCGCGCTTCGACGAGGTGCCCGCCAGCGCTGGCCGCAAGGCGCGCTCGCGCAAGGAGAACATGGAGACCCCCGGTCTCACCTCGACCCGGTGGTTCGACGCGGTGAGCCTGCCGGCCGACCAGGTCGACCAGCGCACGCCCTTGAAGGCCATGATGGTGTTCGGCCACGGCGGCAACACCGTGACCCGGATGCCCGAGGCGGTGAAGGGCATGGCCGAGCTCGAACTGCTCGTCGTCGCCGATCCGCACCCGACCACCTTCGCGGCGATGGATGCGAGGCGCGACAACACCTACCTCCTGCCGATCTGCACCTCGCTCGAGATGGACGGGTCGCGCACGGCCTCGAACCGCTCGCTGCAATGGGGCGAGCAGATCGTGAAGCCGGCCTTCGAGTCGAAGAACGACTACGAGGTCATCTACCGGATGGCCCAGAAACTCGGCTTCGCCGACTCGCTGTTCAAGAACAGCAAGGTCGTGGACGGCGTGCCGTCGGCCGAGGACCTGTTGCGGGAGATCAACCGCGGCGGCTGGTCGACCGGCTATTGCGGCCAGAGCCCCGAGCGCCTCAAGGCGCACATGAAGAACCAGCACAAGTTCGACCTCGTCACCCTGCGGGCGCCGAAGGACGATCCGGAGGTCGGCGGCGACTATTACGGGTTGCCGTGGCCGTGCTGGGGCAAGCCGGAGCTGAAGCATCCGGGCACCCACATCCTCTACAACACGTCGCTGCACGTGAAGGAGGGCGGCAGCACCTTCCGGGCCCGGTTCGGCACCGAGCGCAACGGCCAGACGCTGCTGGCGGAGGATTCCTTCACCAAGGATTCCGACCTCACCGACGGCTACCCGGAATTCACCTTCGGGGTGTTCCGCAAGCTCGGTTGGGACAAGGATCTGACGGCGGAGGAGCTCGCGACGATCCAGCGGATCGGCGGCAACAATCCGGACGCGGTCAGCTGGGCCACCGACCTGTCCGGCGGCATCCAGCGGGTCTGCCTCGATCACGGCGTGATCCCGTTCGGCAACGGCAAGGCCCGGGCCAATGCCTGGAACCTGCCCGACCCGGTGCCGGTCCACCGCGAGCCGATCTACTCGCCCCGGCCCGACCTCGTCGCCAAGTACCCGACGCGGCCCGACGAGCGGCAGTTCCGCATGCCGAATGTCGGCTTCTCGGTGCAGAAGGCGGCGGTCGATCGCGGCGTCGCCAAGCAGTTCCCGATCATCCTGTCCTCGGGCCGCCTCGTCGAATACGAAGGCGGCGGCGAGGAGACCCGCTCGAATCCCTGGCTCGCCGAGTTGCAGCAGGACATGTTCGTCGAGGTCAACACCCAGGACGCCGCCGAGCGCGGCATCAAGGACGGGCAGTTCGTCTGGGTCTACGGCCCGGAGAACTCCGCGAAGGCCAAGGTGAAGGCGCTGGTCACCGACCGGGTCGCCAAGGGCGTCGCCTGGGCCCCGTTCCACTTCTCGGGCTGGTTCCAGGGCAAGGATATGCGCGACTTCTACCCGAAGGGCGCCGACCCGGTGGTGCTCGGCGAGAGCGTGAACACCGTCACCACCTACGGCTTCGATCCCGTGACGGGCATGCAGGAGACCAAGGTGACCCTCTGTCAGATCAGCGCGGCGTAAGGGGGGATCCTCATGGCCAGAATGAAGTTCCTCTGCGACGCGGACCGCTGCATCGAGTGCAACGCCTGCGTCACCGCCTGCAAGAACGAGCACGAGGTGCCGTGGGGCATCAACCGTCGCCGGGTCATCACCCTCAACGACGGCAAGCCCGGCGAGCGCTCGGTCTCGATGGCCTGCATGCACTGCACCGACGCGCCCTGCGCGGCGGTGTGCCCGGTGAACTGCTTCTACACCACGGCGGATGCCGTGGTGCTGCACTCCAAGGACCTGTGCATCGGCTGCGGCTACTGCTTCTACGCCTGCCCGTTCGGGGCACCGCAATACCCGCGGGTGGGCAACTTCGGCTCCCGCGGCAAGATGGACAAGTGCACCTACTGCTCGGGCGGTCCGGAGGTCGACCTCTCGGTCGCCGAGTACGAGAAGTACGGCTCGAACCGTCTGGCCGAGGGCAAGCTGCCGCTCTGCGCCGAGATGTGCTCGACCAAGTCGCTGCTCGCCGGCGACGGCGAGATGATCGCCCAGATCTACAAGGAGCGGGTGATCAAGCGCGGCTACGGCTCGGGTGCGTGGGGCTGGAAGACAGCCTACCGCGAGACGATCGCGATCTGAGGGAAAGACGCCGATGCGCAGGCTGACCTCCATCGCCCTCCTGGCGGCAACCCTGATGCTGGCGGGCCCCGCCGGCGCCCAGGTGCGCGCGCCGGACGGCGCCCCGAACCCGACCGCCTCCTCGGTCAACGAGGAGCTGTTGTTCAAGCAGGATCCGAAGATCCACGGCCGGATCTCGATCCCGAATCCCACGGCCGCCAACCTGATCCAGCCTCAAGGGAGGGAATGGCGCGAGTTCCGCGAATCCTGGATGCCGTGGATCGGCGCGCTCGCCGTGCTCGGCATGATCGCCGCGCTCGGCCTGTTCTACTTCACCCGCGGGCGCATCCGCCTCGAGCACAGCGAGGAGTCGGGCAAGAAGCTCCTGCGCTTCAACAGCTTCGAGCGCTTCTCGCACTGGATGACGGCGACCTGCTTCATCATCCTGTCGCTGTCGGGCCTCAACTACATCTTCGGCAAGCGGCTCCTGATGCCGCTGATCGGGCCGGAGGCGTTCGCGACGCTCGCCCAGTACGGCAAGTACGCGCACATCTACCTCGCCTGGCCGTTCATGCTCGGCGTGCTGTTCATGCTGGTGCTCTGGATCAAGGACAACATCCCGGGCAAGATCGACTGGATCTGGCTCAAGCAGGGTGGCGGCCTCCTCGGCGATGCGCATCCGAGCGCCGGCCGCTTCAATGCCGGTCAGAAGATGGTGTTCTGGATGGTGGTCGGCTTTGGCTTCGCCATGGGCGCCACCGGCATCATGATGATCTTCCCGTTCGCCTTCACCGACATCAACGGGATGCAGGTCATGCAGGTGATCCACTCGCTGATCGGCGTGGTGTTCATCGCCGGCATCCTGGCCCACATCTATATCGGCTCGCTCGGCATGGAGGGCGCCTACGACGCCATGGGCAGCGGCGAGGTCGATCTGGCCTGGGCCAAGGTCCACCACGACCTGTGGGTCAAGGAGCAGCAGGCCAAGACCGCGAGCGGGCCGCAGCTCGGCCGTGGTCAGGTTGCCGCGGAATAGTTGAGAGGCGGAGACAGCGATGAAAGCCTTCCTGATCGCCGTCGTGGCGGCGGTCGTCCTGGCGACCGCGGCGAGCTTCCTGCTCGCCGAGAACCAGCGTTTCGCCTACCAGGCCTTCGCCACCTCCGGCGCCCGGGTCTCCGATCCGGGCACCAACCTCGTCGGCCCGCGTTGGACCGGCGACATCAGGGAGCCCGGAAAGGCCGGGCACAAGGCGGAGGCGGGGTCGTGAGCCGCACCAGCATCATCCTCGCCGTCGCCGGCCTCGCCGCGAGCCTAAGCGCCGTGCAGGCCGCCGGGCCGCCGGCGAACCTGTGCCAGGAACTTGTCGCCTTCGTGCATCCGAAGGCGCCGGACGCTCCGGCGGCCGCACAGGCCCAGCCGGCCCCCGCCGCCGTCCAGGCCCCCGACAAGGGCGCAGCGCAGCTGCCGAGCGGCGGCGCCGGCGAGACGCAGCAGAAATCGGGCCTGAGCGGCCCGGTGGCGCAGAACGGACCCGGCGCGTCGGGCCCGCAGGGTCAGGCGCAAGCCCAGTCCCAGGCCGCCCCCGCGCCGAGCGGCGCGCCGGCGCAGAAGGGGCCGAGCCCGGAGCAGGTGGCGCAGGTC
The DNA here is from genome assembly GCF_900116815.1 of Methylobacterium sp. 174MFSha1.1. Taxonomy (NCBI): domain Bacteria; kingdom Pseudomonadati; phylum Pseudomonadota; class Alphaproteobacteria; order Hyphomicrobiales; family Methylobacteriaceae; genus Methylobacterium; species Methylobacterium sp. 174MFSha1.1. The sequence goes on from NZ_FPCB01000009.1 coordinate 55,009, forward strand.
GACGCGGCGGCCGGGGCCAACGACATCCAGGCCTGCCGGGCCGCGGCGCGGGCGATGCGCAAGGCCGGCGTGGTGATGCCGGCGCCGCTGCTGGCCTTGTCGGCGCTCGATCCGAAGTTTTTTGCGCAGCAGTGATGGCGTTTGCGAATCGTCGCCTTCACTCCGACGGTTTTGAGACCCACGATGTCATCCCGGGGCTCGCCGCAGGCGAGAACCCGGGATCCATAAGCCCTGACGATGCCGAATACGGCGGTGCGCGTTCCGGCTACTTCTGAACCGTCAGCGTTTATGGATCCCGGGTTCCGCTGCGCGGCCCCGGGATGACCCGGAGGGTGGCAATACTGTCGGGCGAACGGTCGCCGGCCTACGAACCCACCCCTACCCTACTCCGCCGCCGCCCGCTCCTCGTCCTCTCCCAGGAACCCGCCGGATTGCCGCGCCCACAGGCGCGCGTAGAGCCCGCCGGCCTTGACGAGGTCGGCATGCCGCCCCTCCTCGACGATCCGCCCGCGATCCAGCACCACCAGCCGGTCGAGGGCCGCGATGGTCGAGAGGCGGTGGGCGATGGCGAGCACGGTCTTGCCCTGCATCAGCCGGTCGAGGGAGCTCTGGATCGCCGCCTCGACCTCCGAATCGAGGGCGGAGGTCGCCTCGTCGAGGATCAGGATCGGGGCGTCCTTCAGGATCACCCGCGCGATGGCGATGCGCTGGCGCTGGCCGCCCGACAGCTTGACGCCGCGCTCGCCGACCTGGGCGTCGTAGCCGCCGCGGCCCTTGTGGTCGGTCAGTTCCCGGATGAAGGCGTCGGCGTGGGCGGCTTCCGCCGCCGCCACGATCTCGGCCTCGGTCGCGTCCTCGCGGCCATACGCGATGTTGTCGCGGATCGAGCGGTGGAGGAGCGAGGTGTCCTGCGTCACCACGGCGATCTGCCGGCGCAGGGACGCCTGAGTCACCTCCGCGATGTCCTGCCCGTCGATCAGGATGCGCCCGCCCTCGAGGTCGTGCAGGCGCAGGAGCAGCGAGGTCAGCGTGGTCTTGCCCGCCCCGCTCGGGCCCACCAGCCCGACCTTCTCGCCCGCCGCGATCCGAAGCGTCAGGTCCTCGATGATCCCGGCGTCTTCCCGGCCGTAATGGAAGCTCACGCCCTCGAACGCCACCGCGCCGCCCGTCACCGCGAGGTCGCGGGATCCCGGCCGGTCGGTGAGCGCGTGGGGTAAGGCGATGGTCTGCATGCTCTCCTGCACCACGCCGATATGCTCGAACAGGCCGCGCACGGTCTGCATCACCCAGCCCGACATCGCGATCAGCCGCAGCACCAGGGCGAGGCCCGCCGCCCCCTCGCCCGTCGTCATCTGCCCGCGCGACCACAGGGCCAGCACCACCCCGGCGGTGGCGACGATGAGGCCGCTGTTGAGGAGCGAGAGGGTACCGGTGACCGCGGTGACGAGGCGGAACGAGTGCAGGTAGGCGTCGGTGTGGTCGACCGTGGCGCTGCGCACCGCCGAGCGCTCCTCGCGGTCGCGGGCGAACAGCTTGACGGTCAGGATGTTGGTGTAGCTGTCGACGATGCGCCCGACGAGGACCGAGCGGGTGTCGGCGACCTTGAGCGAGCGCACCCGGGCGCGCGGCACGAAGTAGGTGGTCAGCCCCGCATAGGCGAGGATCCAGACGACGACCGGCAGCATCAGCCACAGGCTGATCGAGCCGAACAGGCTGACCGCCGTGACGGCGAAGATCGCCACGTAGAGCAGCGTGTCGATGACCACGATGGCGAGCTCGCGCACCGCCACCCCGACCTGCGTCACCCGGTTGGCGAGCCGCCCGGCGAAATCGGCCTGGAAGTACGACAGGGCGTGGCCGAGCGTGTAGAGGTGGGTGCGCCAGCGGATCAGGCCCGTGGTCTGCGGCACCACGAGCTGGTTCGAGATCGCCTCGTGCAGCCAGGCGAGGGCCGGGCGCACGACGAGGATCAGGGCGGCGGCCAGCATCAGCCCGGTGCCGTGGTCGCGCCACAGGGTCCCGGGTCCGGTCCGGGCCAGGATGTCCACGAACCAGCCCATCAGCAGGTAGAGCGAGGCCTCGACGCTGCCGGCGGCGAGCGCGACGCAAAACAGCACCGCGAGCGGCCCCCGCACCGGCCGCAGGTAGAACCAGGCGAAGCCCGCCACCGTGTCGGGCGGGCGTTTCGCCTCCTCGAAGGGGGCGAAGGGATCGATGCGGCGCTCGAGCCAGTCGAGGAACATGCGGGCTCCGGGGTGGTGGGCTCTCAGCTATGCGGCGGCGCCTCTTCGCCAACCGGGGGGCGATGCCGCAGGCCGGCAACCGGCGTATGACGGGGCATCGATTCTGATGCTCCCGGACCCATGCTGCGCCTCGCCCTCTACCAGCCCGACATCCCGCAGAACACCGGAACGATGCTGCGGCTGGCCGCCTGCCTCGGCGTCGCCGTCGAGATCATCGAGCCGGCGGGGTTCGACGTCTCGGACCGGCACCTGCGCCGCTCCGGCCTCGACTATCTCGACCATGTCGCGATCACCCGTCACCGCTCCTACGCCGCCTTCGACGTCTGGCGCCGGCAGGCCGGGATCCGGCTGGTGCTGGCCACTACCCACGGATCCGTGCCCTACACGGCGCACGCCTTCCGGGACGGCGATTGCCTGATGGTCGGGCGCGAATCGGCCGGGGTGCCCGACGCCGTCCACGCCGATGCCGAGGCCCGGGTGGCGATCCCGATGCGGGCGGGGATGCGCTCGCTCAACGTGGCGGTGGCGGCCGGGATGATTCTCGGCGAGGGCCTGCGCCAGCTCGGCACCCTCTGAGGCATCGACTGTCCGACGTCTCGGCCATTCGATGCCTTGGCCCGCGCCCGCCGGTATGGGATGAGAAGGCCATGACCGACGCCGCTCCCGACATCGCCGCGCTCAAGACCGAGGCGACCACCTGGTTCTCCACCCTGCGCGACCGGATCTGCGCCGCCCTCGAGCGGCTGGAGGAGGAGGCGACCGGGCCGTTTCCCCCCGAGGCCGGCGGGCCGGGGCGGTTCGAGCGGACGCCCTGGGAGCGCAAGGACCATTCCGGTGCGCCGGGCGGCGGCGGCACCATGGCGATGCTGCGCGGGCGGGTGTTCGAGAAGTGCGGCGTCCACGTCTCGGCGGTGCACGGCGAGTTCGCCCCCGAATTCCGCGGCCAGATCCCGGGCGCGGCGGAGGATCCGCGCTTCTTCGCCACCGGCATCTCGCTGATCGCCCATCCGTGGAACCCGCACGTGCCGACCGTGCACATGAACACCCGCTTCGTCGTGACGACGAAGACGTGGTTCGGCGGCGGGGCCGACCTGACCCCGGTCCTCGACCGGCGCCGCACTCAGGACGATCCCGACACGATCGCCTTCCACGCCGCCTTCGAGCAGGCCTGCGGCAGGCACCCGGCCGCGGATTACGCCCGCTACAAGGCGTGGTGCGACGAGTATTTCCACCTTAAGCACCGCAACGAGCCGCGCGGCATCGGCGGCATCTTCTACGACTACCACTGGACCGGCGATCCGGCCGCCGACCTGGCGCTCACCCGCGAGGTCGGCAACGCCTTCCTCGGAATCTATCCCGAGATCGTGCGGCGCAACGTCGAGACACCCTGGACCGAGGCCGAACGCCACGAGCAGCAGGTACGCCGCGGCCGCTACGTCGAGTTCAACCTGCTCTACGACCGCGGCACGATCTTCGGCCTGAAGACCGGCGGCAACGTCGCGTCGATCCTGTCCTCGATGCCGCCGACGGTGCGGTGGCCGTAAGCGCATTTCACAAAACTCCTGCCACGCCGACATCGCCACAGCGAGCGGTAACGGTGATCGGGGGTTTTGTGGGAGACACCAAGGCTGGTCTCTACCCCCGAGGCTGCCTCGCTCCCATCTGAACGGCCTCGGGCATGAAGGCGATCCGCTTCACGGTACCGGCCCTGAAAGCCTTCGCGAAACTGCCGGACAAGGCTCGCACGCAGTTGCGGTCGAAGCTGGAGCGCTACGCCGAAACGGGAACGGGCGACGTCAAGTCTCTGGTCGGCGTGCCGGGGATACGCATCCGATCAGGATCGTATCGCGCGGTCTTCATCGAGACGGCCGATACGATCGAGGTCTTCAAGGTCGGGGACCGGCGCGATATCTACGAATGAGGTCTGAGGAATGAGCGTTCAGTCGATCGTCACCGAAGGAGGCGAGGAACTCGTCATCCTGTCGCGGCGTGCCTACGACGCCCTCCTGGCCCGCGCCGGCGACGAAGACGCAGAGGACCGCATGATGGCGCGCCTCGCCGAGGACCATTTGGCCGCCCGGGCCGCCAGTGTCGTCGCGTTCGCCCCGGATTGGCTGACGGCCGCGATCCTCTCCGGGGAGTCCCCTCTGGCGGCGGCGCGCCGCCATGCCGGCTTGGAGCTGGCCGACCTCGCGGCAAAGGCGAATGTCGCCACCGAGGTGCTAGCGGCGATGGAGCAGGGACGGCACGCAGGCACCCCGGCAGTGATCAACGACATCGCGCAGGCTTGCGGGATCGACGCCGCACTGTTGTTGGATCAGGATCTCGCTCCCGTCGCGGACGAGCCTGCAGCCCCTCTCCCCACGAAGCCGCGCCGTCGCTCCGCCGGAAACCGGTGAAACCCCTCCCCAACCTCGTCGCCGTCGTCCTCTGGATGGCCGGCGCCCTGCTCTCCTTCTCGGCCACCGCCATCGCCGTGCGCGAGGTGGCGCCGGCGCTCGGGCTGTTCGACATCCTGGCGGCCCGGGCGGGGGCCGGGGTGGCGATCGTCGGTCTGGTCGCGCTCCTGCGCCGCCGGCCGCTCGCCCCGCGGCGGCTGCACCTGCACCTCGCCCGCAACCTCGTCCACTGGGGCGGCAACTACGCCTGGTCGCTCGGCGTCACGCTGCTGCCGCTCGCGGTCGTCTTCGCCCTCGAATTCACCACCCCGGCCTGGGTCACGCTGCTCGCCGTGCTGATCCTGCGCGAGAGGCTGACTGCGAGCCGGGTCGCCGCGGTGGCCCTCGGCTTCCTCGGCGTGCTGGTGGTGCTGCGCCCGGGCGTCGCGGCCTTGCAGCCGGCGAGCCTGGTGGTGCTCAGCGCCGCCATCCTGTTCGCCCTGACGGCGGTCTGCACCAAGGCGCTGACCCGGACCGAGAGCGTGCTGTCGATCCTGTTCTGGATGAACCTGATCCAGCTGCCCCTCAACCTCGCGGCTGGCCGGATCTTTCCGGCGGTGCCGGCCCAGGCCTTCGAGGGGCGGCACGGGCTGGCGCTGGCGATGCTGTGCGTCGCCGGGCTCACCTCGCATTGGTGCCTGACCAGCGCCTATCGCCGCGGCGACGCCATCCTGGTGATGCCGCTCGATTTCCTGCGCATCCCGCTGATCGCGCTTCTGGGCTGGCGTCTCTACGGCGAGCCCCTCGATCCGTGGTTGTTCGTCGGCGCCGGGCTGATCGTCGGCGGCATCGTCTGGAACCTCGCGGCCGAGGCGCGGCGACGCGACCCGGCGCCGGTCCCGAAGGGGGCTTGACCAATCGCGGCGTCGGCGCGTTGATCGGCGCCATGCTGCTGACCTTCTTCACCGAGCTGCGCGCCGCCAAGGTCCCGGTCTCGCTGCGCGAGTACCTGACCCTGCTGGACGCCCTCGACCGCGACCTCGCCGAAAAGCGGGTGGAGGATTTCTACTACCTCTCCCGCACCGCCCTGGTGAAGGACGAGCGCAACCTCGACAAGTTCGACCGGGTGTTCAGCCGCGTCTTCAAGGGCGTCGTCACCGTCGGTGAGGCGGTGGAGCCGCAGGCCATTCCCGAGGAGTGGCTGCGCAAGATGGCGGAAAAGTACCTCACCGAGGAGGAGCGGGCGCAGATCCAGGCGCTCGGCTGGGACAAGCTGTTCGAGACCCTGAAGGAGCGGCTGGCCGAGCAGAAGGGGCGCCACCAGGGCGGCTCGAAATGGATCGGGACCGGGGGCACCTCACCCTTCGGCGCCTACGGCGCCAACCCGGAGGGCATCCGCATCGGCCAGGACGGCAACCGCAACTTCCGGGCAGTGAAGGTCTGGGACCAGCGCACCTTCAAGGACCTCGACGATTCGGCGGAACTCGGTTCGCGCACCATCCGGCTGGCGCTCCGGCGCCTGCGCCGCTTCGCCCGCACCGGGGCGGCGGAGGAGCTCGACCTCGACGGCACGATCCGCGAGACCGCCCGCCACGGCATGCTGGATCTCCGCCTGCGGCCGGAGCGGCGCAACGCCGTCAAGGTGCTGCTGTTCCTCGATGTCGGCGGCTCGATGGACTGGCACGTCGAGCTCGCCGAGCAGCTCTTCTCCGCTGCCCGCTCGGAGTTCAAGCATTTCGAGCACTTCTACTTCCACAACTGCCTCTACGAAAAGGTGTGGAAGGAGAACCGCCGGCGCCACACCGAGGGCACGCCGCTCCTCGACGTGATCCGCACCTACCCGTCCGATTACCGGGTGGTCTTCGTCGGCGACGCGGCGATGTCGCCCTACGAGATCGCGATGGCGGGCGGCTCGGTCGAGCACTGGAACGAGGAGGCCGGGCGGGTCTGGCTCGAGCGGGTGCTGGCCCATTTCCCGAAGGTGGCCTGGCTCAACCCGGTGCCGCAGGCGCAGTGGGGCTACTCGCAATCGAACGCGATGATCCGGCAGATCTTGTCCGACCGGATGTACCCGCTGACGCTGGAGGGGATCGACCAGGCGACGCGGGCGCTGCTGCGCTAGAGCCCCGTACGATTGCGTTGCAATCGAACGATGCTCCAGGTCTTTAATTTTGCCGCATTTTCTTCGACGAACCGGTATCCGCTTCGTCGGACAATGCTCCGGCCGCTCACGCCCCCTGCACGATCACCCCGTACCAGCCGAGGCCCCGATAGGTCTCGTAGCCGGGCGTGCGGTGATAGGCGACGAGGCCCCGGCCGCCCGTCGTCGGCACGACCCCGCTCTCCGGGTCGGCGAGGTCGACGCGCAGACGCTCGGTGAGGAGACCGGCGCCGTCGCTCGCGGCGATCACCCTGTGCGCAGCGTCGACGAGCAGCACCCGCGTGCGGGCGCGATCCTCGGGCGCGACCCGCACGCCCTGGACGATCGCCCGGGCCTGCGGCTCCCAGTCGAAATGGATCGCCAGGACGCCGAGGGGCGGACCTGCGGCCTCGCCGTCCTTGCGCACGCTGGCGCAGTAGGTCGCCACCTGGGCGCCGCCGAGGCGGCTCTCGGTGCGGATGTCGGCCGTGCTGTATTCGTCGCCCGAGGCGAGCGCGGCGGCCTGCCGGAACCAAGGCTCCTGCGCCACGCTCTGGCCGCGCAGGCCCGGGAAGCGGTCGGGCCGGCCGGTGGCGAGGATGCGCCCGTCGAGGTCGCACAGCCAGAGATCGAGATAGACCGTATAGGCCGACAGGATCACCCCGAGCCGCTTCTCGGCGAAGGCCGCCGCCGCGGGGCCGCGATCCGCCGCGCAGGCGACCACCGCCGCGTCGGTCGCCCACCAGCGCACGTCGCAGGTCCGCTCGTAGAGGTTGCGGTCGATCAGCTCCACCGCGTTGAGGGCGAGGTCGACCAGGCGCTCGCCCTGCGCCCGGGTCACCAGCCGGGAGACCTGCTCCTGCAGCCCGACGATGCGCCCGTCGACATCGGCCTCCAGCTCCCGGGCGAGGCCGGCGATCGCCTCGCCGACCGCCCCGACCTCGTTGGCGACCACCGTGAAGCCGCGCCCGTGCTCGCCGACCCGGCTGCTCTCGATGCGGGCGTTGAGGGCCAGCATCTTCACCTGGCTGGTGATCTGGCGGATGCGCTGCGTCTTGTCGTGCGCGGTCTGGCGCAGGGTCGTCGCCGCGGCGGCGATGTCCGACAGGGCGCAGCCGGCCTCGGCGCGCTCGTTGCCCATGTGGCCGTTGCCCATGCGTCGGGCCTGGTTCGTCACGTCGCGTCTCCCGATCCGGGCTCCGGTCCCGGATGTCGGCCGCGATCTTCGAACAACGCTGCTTAAGAAACTACGCGGCCGATGCGGTCTAGGCCGCTTGCCCGACCGGTTCCGCGCGGGATGTCATGCGGTGATCGGGGCCGATGTCAGGCGTTCACGCCGCTCAACCCCAGGTAGGATGCGCCATTCCTCTACGGAACGGGAAGTTGTCGGCCGGGCCCGGAAAACTCAGCCTTGGCGGGCCGGGGTCGTGACGGTGAGGCCGTCGAGCTCGGGCTTGAGCCGGATCTGGCACGACAGGCGGGAACTCGGCCGCACGTCCGAGGCGAAGTCGAGCATGTCCTGCTCCATCGGCTCGGCCGGGCCGACGGCCTCCGCCCAGTCCTCGCCGACATAGACGTGGCAGGTCGCGCAGGCGCAGGCGCCGCCGCATTCCGCATCGATGCCCGGCACGTTGTTGCGGATCGCGGTCTCCATCACGGTCGAGCCGACCTCGCCCTTCACGGTGCGGGGCGTGCCGGCGGCATCGACGTAGGTGATCTGGACCATCTGGGACTCCGGAAGCCTCGAGCGCGGCCGCGGATTCGGACGTGACGACGCGGCGCGGTCTGATTGGCGGCTGCCGCCCCGGAATGCAAGCGCGCCGTGCGTCGCGCGTCACACGCGCCGCAGCAGGGACGACGGCCGGGGGCTCACAGCAGCGCCACGGTCTCGCGCGCGGCCCGCGCCAGCGCCGGCGCCACGTCGCGCGCGCCGTCCGCGTCGCCGGCCCGCAGGGCCGCTTCGAGACGCCCGGCGAGGGCCGCCACCCGGGCGGCGCCGACCCCGAGGGCCGAGCCCTTGAGGGTGTGGGCGAGGTCCGCCCGGGCCTCTTGCGCCAGGTCCGGATCGGACAGCCCGGGGATCAGCCGGTCGCACTGGCCGGCGAACAGCCCCAGCACCTCGCGGGCGAGGTCGGCGTCGCCGAACGTCTGGCGATCGAGGTGCTCGCGGTCGAGGAGCGGCTCCATCCGGGGTCTCGCGCTGGCCCGGTTCGGGCGGGAAGGGTGCGGACCAAATTCCTCAAGCCCGGATCGGACGCAAGGTCACGGACCGTGCACGGCTGTGGGCGACAGACGTTCCGGCGGATCCGGTGGAACTCTGTCCACAGCGTGCTCACCCGCCGTCCCCGCCCGCCCTCCCGCCGGCAAAACCGAGATTCTGCGGCAGGATAGCGGTATCCGGCGCGGCGCCCCGGACACATGGTAACCATTCCGTTAAGCTTTTTGGGAGGGTTGGCGCGGTCCGGGTATCCGGCTGGTACTCCTTGCGTCTAAGGTTCTCGTGGTAAACCGCTGAGATCGCGTCGGCTGGCGGCACGGCGCGGGTTTCGCGGGATCTCGGGGATGATGCGGCGCGGCGGCCTCAACGGGCCGCCCGGCGGCGTTCACGGCGTAACGGGGCGTTCGATGGCGACGGAAAAGAAGCTCAAGGATCCGGCGGAAGCGGCGCTGTCGGCGATTGAGCAGGCCCTGAACCTGGACCATCCGGCGGGCCCGGATTCCCGCTCGCCCGATATCCGCGCGATGGATGCCGACGGGGCCCGCGTCGAGCCCCGCCTGCCAGACGTGCACGATTCCGATCCCCTCTCCGATCCGCTGTCGGGCTCGCTGGCGAAGGGCGCCGGCCTGGAGCCCGGCTTCGACGGCAGCCCCCTGCCCGCCGCCCGCGACGGCCGCCGCGAGGGCGGGCTCCTGCCGCCCGACCGCTCCCTCGTCGCCAACGACGACCGCCGCAGCGTCGGGGCCCTACAGCAGACCCTGCGCATCGAGCCGTCGCGCGCGCCCTACCTCGTCGCGAGCGTCGCCGCCCTCGCCTGGCTCGCGGGCTTCACGGCTCTGGCCTGGAGCCAGTCCGGCGGCGACCTGCGCGGCTTCGCCGCCGGGCTCAGCGGCCTCCAGGGCGCGGTGGGCGCCGCCGCGGTGCTCGCCCCGGTGATGCTGTTCTACATCGCCGCGATGCTCGCGGTGCGCGCCCAGGAGATGCGCCACGTCGCCCGCGCGGTCGGCGAGGTCGCGATCCGGCTCGCCGAGCCCGAAGGCTTCTCGACCGACGCGGTCCTGACCATGTCGCAGGCGGTCCGCCGCGAGGTCGCGGCGGTCGGCGACGGCGTCGAGCGGGCGCTCGCCCGCGCCGGCGAGCTCGAGACCCTGGTGCGCGGCGAGATCTCGACCCTGGAGCGCGCCTATTCGGACAACGAGATCCGCATCCGCTCCCTCGTCGAGGAGCTGGTCGCGCAGCGCGAATCCATCGTCGCCAATGCCGAGCGGGTGCGGGGCGCGATCCAGGGCTCGCACCAGAACCTGACCCAGGAGCTCGACACCGCGGCCGAGCGGATCGTGACGGCCGTGGACGGCGCCGGCGAGCGGGTCACCGCGGCGCTCGGCGCCCGCGGCGAGGCGATCACGGCGGCGATCGGCGACCGCGGCGACGCGGTCACCGCCGCGCTCGCCGCCACCGGCGACCGGGTGGTCGAGGCGGTGGCCGGCCGCGGCGACGACCTGGTGCAGCGCCTGATGGCCACCAGCGAGGGCGTGAAGACCGATCTCGGCAGCGTCGGCGAGTCCCTGAGCCGCGCGCTCGAGACCCGGGCGGTCGAGGTCACGGAGGCGTTCGAGCGCACCGGCGGCCTCCTCACCCGGACGCTGGCGGAGAATGCCGGCACCGTCGCCCGCACCCTGGCGGAGACCGGGGCCGAGGTGATCGAGGCCCTCAACCGCGAGGGCACCCAGGTCCGCGACACCTTCGAGCGCTCGGCGCAGGGGCTGGAGGAGCGCTTCCTCGCCCGCGGCGGCGACCTCACCGAGCGCTTCGCCGAGACCGGCAGCGCCATCACCGAGCGGTTCGCCGCCTCGGGCAGCGCCATCGCGGCCCACATCTCCGACCGTGGCATCGCGTTGCGCGAGGAGATCGAGCAGGCCGGCAACGGCGTGGCGGTCGCGATCGAGGCCCGGGCGGCCGCCGCCGAGGCCGGGCTCGCCCGCGCCAGCGACGGCGTCATCACGGCCTTCGGCGACCGCGCCACGAAGGTGCGCGACGACCTCTCGACCCTCGTCGAGGATGCGGCGCAGGCGCTGGGCGTGCGCGGCGCCGACCTCGCGTCCCGCCTGGAGGAGACGATCGGGCGCGTCGAGGAGGTGCTGGTCGGCCATGGCGGCACCCTCGAGCGCAGCCTGGACCAGACCGGCGAGCGCGTCGCCGCCCTGGTGGCCGAGCGGACGGGCGAGGCCGAGGACCGGATCGGCCAGGCGCTGGCCGGCCTCGGCCTCGCCTTCGAGACCCGCAGCCGCGACCTCGCCGACGGCCTCGACCAGCGCACCCGGGAGACGCAGGCCGCGCTCGCGCTGGCCGCCGACACCCTCCAGGGCGGCTTCGAGGCCCGCACCGCCGATGCCGGCGACGCCCTGCGCCGCACCGCGGACGAGATCGGCGCCGACCTGGACGCCCGCGCCGCCGCCCTGGCCGCGCGCTTCCGCGCCGCCGCCGAGGCGGCGACCGGCCATGTCGGCGCGCAGACCGAGGAGGCCGCGACCGCCTTCGCCCGCGCCGCCGACGAGGCCGGCCGCACCCTGGCGACCCGCGCCCAGTCCCTCGACGAATCCCTGCGCGGCACGATCGATCACCTCTCGCGCCAGGCCGAGGACGTGTCCGCGGCCCTCGCGCTCGCCGCCGAGAGCGCCACTGGTGCCCTCGACGGGCGCACCGCCGCTGCCGCCGCCGCCTTCGTGGCCGCCGCGCAGGAGGCCGGCCGCCTGATCGGCGAGCGGACCGAGACCGCCGACGCTTCCTTGCGCACCGCGCTCGCCGGCCTCGCCGAGCGGGCCGAGGCCGCCGCCGCCGCCCTCACCGCCTCGGCCGATACGGTCGGCGACGCGCTCCAGGGCCGCTCGACGGAGGCCGCCGAGATCATGCGCCGCACCGCGGAGCAGGTGACGGGTGCGCTCGGCACCCGCACGGTCGAGGTGGCGCACATCTTCCGGCGCACGCTGGAGACCACCGGCGCCGAACTCGACGCCCGCAGCCAGGCCGCGGCCGAGCTGTTCCGGCAGGCGACGACCGCGACGACCGGCGAGCTGGGTGCGCGGGCGGAAGAGGCCGCCGAGGTGCTGCGCCGCGCCGCCGAGACGGCGACGGGGGCGGTCGGCGTCCGGACAGCCGAGAGCGTCGAGGCGTTCCGTCAGGGGGCCGAGGAGGCGACGGGCGCGCTGCAGGCGCGTCTGGCCGATGCTGCCGCGTCCTTCGCCCGGGTGGC
>NZ_FPCB01000009.1:68752-279775 GCF_900116815.1 Methylobacterium sp. 174MFSha1.1
GCTGCCGCGTCCTTCGCCCGGGTGGCGGAGGAGGCAGCCCAGCTGATCGGGACGCGGGCGGGCGAGGCCGACACGGCGTTGCACGGCGCGGTGGTCGGACTGGCGGGCCGGGCCGAGGAGGCCGCGCTGGCGATCGGGCTCGCGGCCGAGACGGCGACGGGCGCCCTCGACGCGCGCACGCTCGCGGCCACCGCCGCCTTCGCCCGCGCCGCCGAGGAGGCCGGCCGTCTCGTCGCCGACCGCACGCAGGCCACCGACGCGACTCTGCGGGGCGCGGTCGAGCACCTGACGCGGCAGGCCGAGGACGTGTCGGCGGCCCTGGCGCTCGCGGCGGAATCCGCCACTGGCGCCCTCGACACCCGCCTCGCCGAGGTCGGGACCGCCTTCGAGAACAATGGCCGCGCGCTGACCGACCTGATCGGCCGGCACGCCGAGGAGACCCAGACCCGCCTCGCCGAGGCCGGCCGCGACATCGTCGTGGCGGTGGCGAGCCAGGGCGCGCGGGTCCACGACGCGCTCGACAAGACCGGCGCCGCGTTCGCCAGCGCCGCCGAGACCGGCGGCCGCGCGATCGACGAGGTGCTGACCAGCCGCCTCGCGGCGCTTCAGGACGCCATCGCCCGCGGCGACATCCTGGCCGACCGCATCTCCCGCGATACCCACGACCTCACCGCGAGCGTCTCCGGCCGCCTGGAGGAGATGGACCGCCTCATCACGGTCCAGGGCCGCGCCGTGGCCGAGACCATCGCCGAGCGCACCCGCGAGGCGCGCGAGGCCGTCGAGGCCCAGCTTGGGGCGCTCGAGGACCGCTCGGCCAAGCGCACGGCCGAGATCGGCGCCACCTTCAGCACCATGGTCGCCCATGTCGACCAGCATATCGGCGCCCGCGCCACGGCGCTGAACGAGGCCCTGATCGTGCGGGCCGGCGAGATGGCCCGGGTGATGGCCGAGGGCGGCCGCGAGGTCGCCCAGGCCCTCGACGGCCGCGCCGACGAGCTCGCCCGCGCCATCACCGCCCGCAGCCAGGCGATGAGCGACACGCTGACCGCCCGCGTCGGCGAGATCGGCGACGAGCTCGGCCGCCGCACCGAGGAGCTGACCCGCTCCCTCGATGCCGGCGCCGCCCGCTTCGACGAGCGGGTGATCGCCCGCCTCGACGGCCTCGCCCAGGCCCTCGACGAGCGCGGCCGCATCGTCGACGAAACCTTTGGCGTGAAGGCCGAGGAGGCCCTGCACCTGATCGAGAGCCGCACCCGCCGCCTCGACGAGGAGCTGGGCGCCCGCACCCGCGAGCTCGTCACCTTCGTGGAGAACCACAGCGGCGAGGCGAGCCGCGACCTCGCCGCCCAGGCCGAGGCGATCCGCGCCGCCTTCGAGGGCCGCGGCGAGACCCTGGCGCGCCTCGTCGACGAGCGCACCGCCGCGATGGCGCAGGAGATCGACGAGCGCGGCCGGGCGCTGTTCGGCTCGCTCGCCGGCCGCATGACCGAGCTGGCGCGGCTGTTCGACCGCGGCGGCACCGCCCTGTCCGAGCTCATCGGCAAGCGCGGCGAGGCCGTGCTCGGGGCGCTGCGCCAGACGATCGAGGAGGCCGACCGCGTCCTCGCCGAGGGCTCGGGCCGCCTGGAAACCGTGGTGGGCGAGCGCGGTACCGCGCTGGCCACCCTGCTCGACGAACGTCACGGTCAAGTCGAGCGGCTGCTCGACGATCGGACCGGTCACGTCGAGCGCGTGCTCGACGAGCGTCACGGCCGCATCGAGCACCTGTTCGGCGAGCGCCTGCGGGCCCTCGGCGGCCTCCTGGACGAGCAGTCCGCGGCCCTGCGCGGGCTCCTCGACGGCCAGTCGGCGGCGCTCCATGCCGGCTTCGACGACCGGATCCGCGCCCTGCACGACGCCCTGGAGCAGCGCGCCGGCGCGGTGCGCCAGGTGCTCGACGACCAGGCCGGCGCCCTCGGCGCCGTGCTCGACGACCGGGTCGGCACCCTGCGCGGCGTGCTCGCCGAGGGCGGCGACACCCTGGCGGCGACGCTGGAGGAGCGCGTCGGCCGCGCCGTCGGCACGGTCGACCAGCGCACCCACGCCCTCTCGCGCCTGTTCGACGACCGCCTCGCCGCCCTCGACCACCTGGTCGAGAGCCGCGGCGCGGCCTTCGCGGAGGCGGTGGAGGCCCGCGCTCAGGCGCTCGCCGGGATGCTGGACGACCGCACCGAGGCTTTCGTCCGGGCGGCGCAATCCGGCGGCACCAGCCTGTCGGGCCGCATCGAGGCGGCGCTCAACGACCTCGACGGCCTGATCGAGGCCCGCTCGCGGGCGCTGGAGACCAATCTCGACCGTCGCGGCGAGGCCCTGGCGGGCCTGATCGCGGCGAGCGGCGAGGAGGCCGCCGGCCTGCTGGAATCTCGCGTCGCGACCCTCGGCGACGCGGTGTCGCGCAGCGCTCACGCCGTGTCCGGTCTCCTCTCCGAGCGCGAGGCCGGCCTCGGCGACGCCCTCGACGGGCACCGGACGGCCATCGCCCGGACCCTTACCGAGCGCGTGGAAGCGCTGGCGGCCCTGCTGCGCGAGCGCGAGGAGGCCATCGCCGGGACGATCGAGCAGGGCGGCGGCAACCTGGTCCGGCTGATCGACGGCCGCCAGCGGGCGCTGGCCGAGCTGACGGGCGCCGGCGACGTCCTGGCCCGCCGGGTCCAGGAGCGCATCGACGTGCTCGCCGCCACGATCCGCAGCGGCGGCGACGCGCTGGCCGGCCTGCTCGACTCGCGCAACAGCGACCTCGCCGAGACCTTCGACGGCCGCGGCGCGGCGCTGACCGCCCTGCTCGACGCCCGCGTGGCCGAGCTGTCCACCGCCCTCGAGCGCAGCCGCGCCGCCCTCGACGCGGTGCTCGGCGGGCAGGTCGAGGCTTTGGCCCAGCGGCTCGACGCCGGCGGCGAGGCGGTGGCCGCGCAGCTGCGCTCGAGCATCGAGGCGCTCGGCGGCACCGTCGAGGAGCGCGCCGCGGCCTTCGGGATGCTGGTCGACGCCAAGGCGGCGGAGCTCGCCGCCCTGATGCAGGCCCGCACCGAGGCCCTGTCGGGCAGCGTCGACGAGCGCTCGGCGGCCTTCACGGCCCGGATCGACGGCCGGATGCGCGCCTTCGCGGCCCTGGTGGCCGCCCGCGGCGAGGCCCTGGCCGACGCCTTCGACGACCGCAGCGACGCCTACGCGGCGCTCGTCGACGCCCGTACCGCGGCGCTCACGGCGGCCCTCGACGAGCGGGTCGCGAGCCTGCACGGCGCCATGGACGAGCGCTCCGCGGCGCTGGCCGCGGCGGTGGACGAGCGCAGCGCCCAGCTGAGCTCGGGCTTCGACCGCCGCGCCGCGGCCTTCGCGGCGCTGATCGACCAGCGCGGCACCACCCTGACCCGGGCGCTCGCCGAGACCGCCCGCGACCTGACCCAGGCGATCGACGGGCGCGGCAACGAGCTGAACAGCGGCCTCGCCGAGCGGGTCGAGGCCCTGCGCCAGATCGTCGACGAGCGCGGCGGGCGCTTGAGCCAGACCCTCGAGGCGACCACCGCCTCGCTGCAGCGGACGATCGACCAGCGCGGCGGCGCCCTCGTGGCGGCGCTCGCGGCGAGCGGCCAGACGGTCGAGGGGCTCGACCGCCAGGTGGCGCAACTGCGCGACCTCGTCGAGGGCCCCGGCAGCGAGCTGGTCACGGTCCTGACCCAGCGCAGCGAGGCGCTGGAGCGGGCGGTGACCGAGGGGATGGGCGGCGCCGTGGCGGCGCTCGGCGAACGCGCCGAGACGCTGGCGGCCCTCTCCTCCGAGGCGGCCGAGACCCTGCGCCGGGCGGCCGACCAGGGTGCGGCCCGGGCGGTCGAGGCCCTGACGCAGGTCAACCAGCGCCTCGGGGGTGAGCTCGGCGGCCTGATCGGCCGCATCGAGGCCGCCTGCGGCGCGCTCCAGGACCTCATCGGCAAGTCCGGCGAGAACCTGTCGGCGATCGAGGGCGGGCTGTCCGGCCGGGTGCAGGAGATCCAGTCGGCGCTCGCCGAGATCGCGGCCGAGACCGGCAAGGCGTCAGACCGGGTCGCCGAGCAGGTCGGCGCGCTCCAGGGCGCGGCGACCGGGGCGCTCCGCCAGGCGGCGGGCCTCGCCGCGACGCTCGATGCCCGCGGCAAGGCCCTGACCGAGACCGCGCGCCAGCACATCGGCGATCTCACCGCGGCCGCCGGTGCGCTGGAGGGTGCCGAGGGTCGGGTCAACGCCTCGCTCGGCGAGCGCCGGACCGAGATCGACGCCCTGCTCGGCAGCATCGACGCCCGTTCGGCGGCGCTCGCCGCCGCCACGGAGGGCGTCGGCGCCCGGGTCGAGGCGACGCTCAAGACCATCGAGGCCCGCACCCAGGCGCTCGGCCGTGAGATCGAGACCAGCGCCCGCCAGGCCGGCAGCGCCGTGACGGAGGCGTTCGAGCGCCTGCGCTCCGGCACCGGCCAGGAGGGCGAGCGGGCGGCCGAGTCGGTCCGCCAGGCCGTGGCGGGCGCCTCGGGCGAGATGCGCGAGGCCTTCGGCGACGCCGCCGAGCGCTTCCAGGGCACGGTGGAATCCATGCGCGGCATGGCGGGCGAGATCCGCCGCACCCTGGAGGAGATCCGCGGCGACCTGCAGCGCGGCGTGGTCAGCATCCCGCAGGAGGCGCAGGACGCCACCGGCGAGATGCGCCGGGTGGTGGCCGAGCAGATCAAGGCCCTGAACGAGCTCTCGGCCCTGGTCCAGCGCTCGCCCCGCGCGGTCGATGTCGCCCAGCCGCTGGCCCAGCCCCGCGCCGCGGCAGCCGGCCGGTCCGCCGCGTCGCTCCCGGGCCCGGCAATCCAGAAGCCGCAGGGTCAGAACCCGCAGGCTCAGAGCGCTCAGGCCCAAACCCCGGCGCAGGTAGCTCCGGTGCAGGGTCCGGCGCAGGCCGCCCGGCCGTCGGCGCCGAAGCCGGCAGTGCAGGCGCCGGCTCAGCCCGCGCTTCAGGCTGCACCGGCCCCGGCGCGCCCGGCCCAAGGTCCGGCTCAGGTCCCTGCCCGTCCGGCACCGGCGCAAGGATCGGCGCAAGGCCCGGCCCGTCCGGCTGCGCCGCAGGCCGCGAACCGGCCCGCCGGCGAGGCGCGGCGCGACGCCGCCCTCCCCCGCACCGGGTCCGGCGGCTGGCTCTCCGACCTCCTCTCCCGCGCGTCGCAGGACGATGAGGACGAGGCGCCGGCGGCCGGCAAGGCTGCGGCCAAGGGAGGCCAGGAGAAGGGAGGCCAGGAGAAGGCGGGCCAGGCGGGCAAGGCGGGCCAGCCCACCGGCGCGGACCGGGCCGGCTCGGCCGCGATCGACTCGATCTCCAGCAACATCGCCCGGATGATCGAGCACGCGGCCGCGGTGGACCTGTGGGAACGCTACCGGCGCGGCGAGTCGGATCTGTTCACCCGCCGCCTCTACACGGCGGAGGGCCAGCAGACCTTCGACGAGATCCGCCGCCGCTACCGCGCCGAGCCGGATTTCCGCCGGACCGTCGACCACTACGTGCGGGAGTTCGAGCGCCTGCTCGGCGAGGTCTCCCGCACCGACAAGGACCCGCGCCGGGCCAACGCCTACCTCACCTCGGAGAGCGGCAAGGTCTACACGATGCTGGCCCATGCCAGCGGGCGCTTCGAGGGGGCGTGAGGCTCCGGAGCGGACGCTCCGGATCCCGTCTCCGACGGTAAAAGGCCGCCCTCCGGTCCCCGCGGGACCGGAGGGCGGCGCAGGGCTTTCAGATCGACGGTTGTCCCACCCGCAGGGTCGTCCCGGGGCTCACTGACGGCGAGAACCCGGGATCCATGACCGCTGACGATTCCGAAAGAAGCTGAGGGAGATCCGCTTTATTCTCCAGCGCCGGCGGTTATGGATCCCGGGTTCCGCTGCGCGGCCCCGGGATGACACCAAGGGCTGCAAGTCCGTCCGCTGCCCATCGTGAAGAGACGGTGATCCGACCGGCCTGCCGTCAGAGCAGGCCCAGCGACGCCAGCTCCCGCCGCATCGTCTCCGGCATCGCCGCGAGGTCGCCTGCGGCGGCGCGGGAGATGTCGCGCGGGGCGTCCTTGGGCGCGAGGTAGCGCCAGCCCTGGAACGGCCGGCATGGGCGCGGCTCGACCGGGGTGACCTCCGGGTCGAGGACGAGGCGGCAGCGGCCGACGCCCTCGCCGTCGGTGAAGGGACGGATCGCCAGCACCGGCTGGCGGCAGGCGATCTGGCCGCGGATCACCCAGTAGAGCGAACCCGCTCCGGCGATCTCGCCGCCGCGCTTCGGCACCATGCGGGTGACATGGGCCTGCTCGTGCGGGCGGCCGAGGCGCACGGATTCGGCCCGGCGGGCGGCGATCCACTCCTCGAGGTCGGCGATGGAGTCGCAGCCGACGCAGAGCTTGAGGAGGTGCAGGGACATCGCGGCTCGGGCTTGAGGTCTCGGGCGAGGGGCGGGGTTCCCTGCGGGGCAATCTGGGCGCCGCGAGGGCGGGTCGCCCGCGCCAGGACGTCGCTTCGCCGCGCCGGTCCCGCGCCTCAGGTGAAGCGGGCGAGCTTCTCGTCGAGGGCGAGGTCGTCGATCTCCGCGAACGCGTCCTCGAGCGCGACCGCGTCGTCGGCGGCCGGCGCCTCGTCGCGGACCGGCACGAAGGCGATGTCGTCGTCGGGCATCGCCGGCTCGACGAGCCGCAGGCGCGGGCCTGACGCCGGCTCCTCGTCCGGGGCCTCGTCGGCGCCGCCCTCCGGGCCGGCCGGCTTGCCCGTCTCCTTGCCGGTCGCCACGATCTGGTCGACGTCGTCCTGGTCGAGGGTGATGTCCGGCATGTCGGGCCGGTGTGCGGCCGGGGCCGGCGGGTCGTCCTCGCTCGCCCAGATCTCGATCATCGCGGTCAGGCGCTGCTCGAGGTAGCGCAGGGTGTTGACGATGCGGCTGGTGCGCTGCGCCGTCAGGTCCTGAAACGAGCAGGCGGTGTAGATCTGGGTCGCGTTCTGGTCGAGGCGGTCGCAGACCCGGCTGTCGGCCCCGGTCTCGCGCAGGGTCCAGGCGACCTCCTGCACCTCCTCGGCGGCCTGGAGGATGTCGGAGGTGGCGCGCTCGGTGGTGCGCACGATGCCGTCGAGGGCCTCGGAGGCGGCGCCGAGCTGGCTCTGGTCCTGGTCGGGGGTGTGGATCGCCGCGATCTCGGACTTGGTGCGGCTGATCGCCTTGGCCATCTCGATCAGGTCGAAGCGCAGGCGCTCCATCCCGGAGGGACCGCGCTCGCCGATTACGGCGGATTCGAGCCGGCCGATCGCCTGGAGCAGCACGTCGGTGTCGGCGGTGCGGTTGCGCTTGGCATACTCGCCCAGGAACCAGCGCCCCCGCGCCGTCTCCAGCATCGCACCCTCGATGACGTCGTACTCCTCCCGCGGAGCGGGGAGCGAAGGGGTCCCGGCCATCTCACCTGCCCTGTCATCGCCGGCCCGACGGAACGCTTCGGCGGCGTCGCCCGGAGGCGTTCTCGGTCTTCACGCTTGACATCCCGGCGTTAACGGCGGCTTACGCCAGGCCCGCCCGGGGCGGACTGATTCGGTCCGCGTCCCGGCCCTCCCCGTCCCAGGGTTCCCGTGCCTTCCCCGTTCCTCCTCGGCGACGGCCCGCGCCTCGCCCTGCTCTACGCGGCGGTCTTCGCCGGCATCGGCGTGGCGATGCCGTTCCTGCCGCTCTGGCTGTCCGGCCTCGGCCTCGGGCCGGAGCTGATCGGTGCCCTGGTGGCGCTGCCGATCCTGGTCCGGATCGTCGCGACGGCGCCCCTCGTCGGGCTGATCGACCGCGGCCTCGCGCCGCGCCGGCTGATGGTCGCCGGCAGCCTCGGCCTCGCCGTCACCTACGCGCTGATGCCCTCCGCCGCCGGACTCGGCTGGCCGGTGCTGGCGGGGCTGATCGTCCTCAACGCCGTCGCCGGGGCGCCGTTGGTGCCCTGCCTCGATTACCAGAGCCTCGCCGCGGTGCGGCGCGGGTCCGGCCTCGACTATGCCCGGATCCGCCTCGGCGGCTCGCTCGGCTTCCTCGCCGCCACCCTGCTGGGCGGCTGGCTCCTCGGCCTCGTCGGCACCGGCAGCATCACGCACTTCCTCGCCGGGCTGGAGCTCGCCTCGGCCTGCGGCGCCGCGCTGCTGCTGCGCCGGGCGGAGGGCGCGCCCGCGGCACCCCGGGCGGCCGGGCGGGCGCGCCTGCCCGCCGCCCTGTGGCTCGCCATCGCGGCGGGCGCAGCGATCCAGTCGAGCCACGCCGCGGTCTACGCCTTCGGGTCGATCCACTGGGGCACGCTGGGCCTCACGCCGGCGACGACCGGCTTCGCCTGGGGCATCGGCGTCGTCGCCGAGATCGCGTTCTTCGCCCTCGCTGGCCGCGTCCCGGCCTTGCGCGACGCGCCGTTCCGGCTGCTCGCGCTCGGGGCCGGGGCGGCGCTCCTGCGCTGGGCCGGGCTGCTCGCGGCGGCCGGCCTGCCCGCCCTCGTCCTGCCGCTCCAGATCCTGCACGGCCTGACCTTCGGGGCGACGCAGCTCGGCGCCATGGCGGCCCTGTCGCGCCTCGCCCCCGAGGGCGCGCGCGGCGCCGCGCAGGGGACCTACGCGGCCTGCTCCGCCCTCGCCTCGGCCACCGCCACCCTGGCGAGCGGAGCGGCCTACCGGGCCGGCGGCGGCTCCCTCGCCTTCGGGCTGATGCTGCCGGTGGCCGGCCTCGGCCTCGCCCTGACCGTGGCGGCCGCCAGGAGTGCCCGACCGGGGGTGGCCCGACGGTAGCCGCGGCACCGGGTTGCGGCGCGCGGGCCATGGATTGCCGCCCATGGTTTGCGAATTGTTAGCATCACGCGGTATACGACCGCCGCGAGGGGATTGTTGTGGCGAACGAGGGAGGCCGGCCCGTGCCGACCGCACCCATCACGCGGGGGGCCGATCCGGCCCGCGTCGCGGTCGAGCGCGCGCGCGACGGGATCGCCGCACGCCTCGCCGGCCGCTGGACCGCCGATCAGGCCCCCGCCGTCGAGGCCGCCTCCGCCGAGATGCTGGCCTCGGCAAGGCCTGCCGCCGGCTTGCCTCTCGTCATCGACCTCTCGGGCCTCGCCCGCCTCGACACGCTCGGCGCCTGGGTGCTGGAGCGGACCCGCGCGGCGCTCCCCGCCGGCACGACCTATGCGGGCGCCTCCCCCGAGCACCTGATCCTCCTGCGCGAGGTCGCCTACCGCGAGGCCGCGCCGGCCTCGCGCCGCCGGCGCTTCCACCCGCTCGATCCGGTCGCGAGCTTGGGGTCGGGGGTGCGCAGCCTCGGCCGCGAGGGCCTGTCCGGGCTCGCCTTCCTGGGCGAGGTGGTGGCGGGCTGCCTGCGGGTGCTCGCCCGCCCGCGCAGCTTCCGCGGGCCGGCGCTCATCAACCAGATCGAGCAGATCGCGCTCCGCGGCGCGCCGATCATCATGCTGATCTCGTTCCTGGTCGGCTGCATCGTCACCCAGCAGGGCATCATCCAGCTCCAGCGCTTCGGGGCGCAGACCTACGTCGTCAACATGATCGGCATCCTGACCCTGCGCGAGCTCGGGGTGCTGCTCACCTCGATCATGGTCGCGGGGCGCTCCGGCTCGGCCTTCACGGCCGAGATCGGCTCGATGCGCATGCGCGAGGAGGTCGATGCGCTGCGCGTCATGGGCCTCGACCCGATCGAGATCCTGATCGTCCCGCGCATCATCGCGTTGATGCTCGCCCTGCCGATGCTGGCCTTCCTGGCCGATCTCGCGGCGCTCGCCGGCGGGGCGATGACCTCGTTCCTGTATGGCGGCCTGTCGCTGGAGGCGTTCACCTTCCGGCTCCAGAACGCGATCGGCTTTCGCCACCTCGCCATCGGGCTGATCAAGGCGCCGTTCATGGCGCTGATCATCGGCATCATCGCCTCGGTCGAGGGGTTCATGGTCGAGGGCTCGGCCGAGTCGCTCGGCCGCCACGTCACCGCCTCAGTCGTCAAGTCTATCTTCATGGTCATCGTCCTCGATGGGCTCTTCGCGGTGTTCTTCGCGGCCATCGACTTCTGAGCGAGGCGACCCCACCCTTGGCGACCGCTTCCCCCATCCTCCCCGTGCCCCCGAGCCGCGACGCGATCATCCGCGTGCGCGACCTCGTGGTCGGCTTCGGCGACCGCACGGTGCTCAAGGGCCTGAACCTCGACATCCGCCGGGGGGAGATCCTGGGCTTCGTCGGCCCGTCCGGCCAGGGCAAGTCGGTGCTCACCCGCACGCTGCTCGGCCTGGTGCCGAAGCGCTCCGGCACGATCGAGGTGTTCGGCGAGGATGTCGACCGCCTGAGCCTCGCCCAGCGCCGGGTGATCGAGCGGCGCTGGGGCGTGCTCTTTCAGCAGGGCGCCCTGTTCTCGGCGCTGACCGTCAAGCAGAACATCCAGGTGCCGATGCGCGAGCACCTGAAGCTGTCCGAGCGGCTGCTCGACGAGTTCGCCCGGCTCAAGATCGAGATGGTGGGCCTCAAGCCCGACGCCGCCGACAAGCTGCCCTCCGAGCTCTCCGGCGGCATGATCAAGCGCGCGGCTCTGGCCCGGGCGCTGGCCCTCGACCCGGAGGTGCTCTTCCTCGACGAGCCGACCTCGGGCCTCGACCCGATCGGCGCCGGCGAGTTCGACGAGCTGGTGGCGACGCTCCAGCGCACCCTGGGGTTGACGGTGTTCATGGTCACCCACGACCTCGACAGCCTCTACACCGCCTGCGACCGCATCGCGGCGCTCGGCGACGGGCAGATCATCGCCGAGGGGCCGATCGACGCGATGCTCGCCTCCGATCATCCCTGGCTGCGCTCCTACTTCCACGGCAAGCGCGCCCGCTCGATCGTGGTGCCGGATCATCGAGATCTCGCCGGTCACGGTTCATCCCGCGGATCTGTGGAGGGTGTCGCCTGATGTGCGCTCCCGCACCCTGCGGCCGTCGGCTCACCCTTAAGCTTGGCAGCCTAGGCCATGCCACTTGGGCGTGTGGTCCGCTCCCCGCCCCGCACGAGCACGGAAACCGTTAAGGCATGGAAACCCGCGCCAACAACGTCCTGATCGGGGCCTTCACGCTGGCGGTGATCGCGCTCGGCTTCGTCTTCGCGTTCTGGCTGCGCGGCAATTCCGCGAACCAGGCCCGGATGCCGGTGCGCATCGTGTTCTCCGGCGGCGTCGGGGGCCTGGCCAAGGGGGCGGTCGTCACCTTCAACGGCATCCGCGTCGGCGAGGCGACCGACGTGCGGCTGCTGCCGCAGGACCCGCGCCGGGTGACGGCGATCATCGAGGTCAATCGCGGCACGCCCCTGCGCGTCGACACCCGCGCGCGCCTCGACATGACGATGCTGACCGGCGTCGCCTCCATCGCCCTCGTCGGCGGCAGCGCCGACGCGGCGCCGCTCGCCCCGACCACCAACGACCCGGTGCCGACCATCTACGCCGACGCCGCCGACATCCAGGACCTGATGGCCGCCGCCCGCACCATCGCCCAGCGCGCCGACGACATGCTCCAGCGCCTCGACCGGGTGGTCGCCGGCAACGAGGGCGCGATCAACCGCACGCTCGCCAATGTCGAGCGCTTCTCCAAGACCCTCGGCGACAGCGCGCCGGCCCTCGACGCCCTGACCAAGGCCGTGGACGGCCGCAAGCTCGCGAGCCTGATCGACAACGCCGACAAGTTCTCCTCGGCGCTCGCCGCCGCCTCGCCGGACGTCCAGGCCGGCATCCACGATGCGCGGACGCTCGCGGGCAAGCTCAACGCCTCCGCCGACCGGCTCGACGCGGTGATGAAGGGCGCCGAGGGCTTCCTCGGCTCGGCCTCGGGCGATGCCGGCAAGAGCACCTTCGCGGAAGTGCGCGACGCCGCGATCTCGATCCGCGAGGCCGGCCGCGCCTTCCGGGTGATGTCGGAGAACCTCGACAAGCGCACCGCCACCCTGACCCAGAGCGTCAGCCGCCTCAGCGGCACCGGCCGGCGCGAGGTCCAGACCCTCGCCACCGACGGCCAGCGCACCCTCAACAGCCTCAACAGCGCCGTGCGCAACATCGAGCGCGACCCGTCCCAGGTGATCTTCGGCGGCAAGCCGTCGTTGCCCGAATACAACGGTCGCTGATCATGTTGCAGTGCGGCCTCGCGGCGGTTGCACCCGCGCGCCCGGCCGGGCGTTGTCCCATCGTCCCTGGTCAAGCTTCCGGGCCCGTCCCGGCCCCGCCTTCCGGTCCGCCCGCTCTCATGCTCCACACGGCCCCCTCCCCGCGCCGCGCTCCCGGTCGTCTCGCCGCCTTCTGTGTCGCGGCTGCCCTGGCCCTGCTCCTCGGCGCCTGCGGCAGCGGCGCCGTGCCGACCACCTTTGACCTCACCGCCCTGCCGGGCGCGGCCCGCAGCGGCGCCGCCCGGCGCTCGATCGTGGTGGCCGAGCCGGTCGGCCTGCAGCCCTTCGAGGCCGACCGGATCATCGTGCGCGAGCCTGGTGGCGCGGTGTCCTATCTCGGCGGCGGCCAATGGGCCGACCGGCTGCCGCGCCTCGTCCAGACCCGGCTGATCCAGAGCCTGGAGAACGCCAACCGGCTGAAATCCGTCAGCCGCCCCGGCGACAAGGTCGCGGCCGACACCATCCTGATCACGGAACTCCGCGCCTTCGACATCAATGCCGGTACCCGCGAGGCCGTGGTCGATCTCTCGGCCAAGCTGATCCAGGAGAGCAGCGGCACGGTGGTGGCCGCCAAGGTGTTCCAGGCCCGTGTGCCGGTAGCGGGGGTGAACGCGCCGGTGGCGGCCAACGGGCTCGACCGGGCCTTGTCGATGGTGCTGGCGGATATTGTGCGGTGGATCAACGCCGGGGGATGAGGGTAACGTGCAACCCGCATTGCGGGTTGCTCTTCTGATGCCCTAACGGCAATCTCGCTGTGATGAAGGCCGTGCTGCTGCTGAGAGAGCGACTCGCTTTGACACCCGGCGCTTTCGCCGAACTCGTGGTGTGGCGAGTGCCGAGGCCGGTCGTGGGCAGTCGGCACAGCTTCAAGTACCGTCTCGCTCTCGTCGTGGAAGAGCAGTGCGTTCTGCGCTATGACAATGAGGCCGGCAAGGGTGATCATAAGCACCTCGGTGCCGAAGAGCTTCCCTTTGCGTTTACCGGCATCAATGATCTGCTCGCCGCGTTCTGGCGCGATGTCGACTCCTGGAGGAGGACGTCATGAGAACCGTGACCATCGGAGTTTCCGGGATCGCGGAGGTGCAGTCCCGGTTGAGCGCGGCGTTCCACGGAGAGCCGCAGGGTGCGTTCATTTCCTTCGCCTCGGTCGAGCTGCTCTGGACCGTGATGACGCCGCAGCGCTGGGAGCTGCTCCGCGCCCTGGTCGGCCGCGATCCGCTACCGCTCACAGCCCTGGCGGATGTGTTGGGTCGTGACTCCGACTCGGTGCGGGCCGACATCGACGCGCTGAGGAAGGCCGGAATCATCGAATCGGGATCGCACGACCGGATCAGCTTCCCGTTCGATTCGGTCCATGTCGACTTCACGATGGGCCGGGCCGCCTGAAACTCAGAGCCCCTACTCCATCACCGCCGCCTTCATGATCACCACCATGAAGGCGCGCCCCGTCCCCTCGCTGATGCAGCGCACGGTGTGGGGCCGGTCGCAGCGGTAGCGCAGGGTCTCGCCGGCCCGCGCCCGCTGTACGGCGCCGGCCACGTCGACCTCGAACTCGCCCTCGGTGACCGACAAACACTCGACCGAGCCGCGCTGATGGGCGTCCGAATCGAGCACGCCGCCGGGATCGGCCGAGAGGTCGTACCATTGCAGCCACTCGACGGTCTTGATCCAGCCGATGATGGCGAGCCGCATCCGCCCGTCGTCGGAGACCAGGATCGGCGTGTCGGCCCGCGACGACTTCTCGATGAAGGGTTCCTCGTCGCCGGTGGCGAGCACCCGCTCGATCGAGACGTCGAGGGCCTGGCTTAGGCGCCAGATCGTCGCCAGCGTCGGGTTGGTCTCGTTGCGCTCGATTTGGCTGATGATCGACTTCGCCACGCCCGACTGCTCGGCCAGCTCGGAGAGCGACAGGTTGTAGGCCTTGCGCAGGCGCTGGATGGTCTTGCCGAGCTGCCCCGACAGCACCTGCGCCCCGGTCATCAGGTCCTTGGGACGCTCCCGCCCCCGCTCGACGCCCATCGTCCGCCCTCGACCCCCGCTGGAGCACCCTGGCGTTCCGCATACCGAACGCCCGTACGCTCCATCAAACGCAATCGCCCGGGCGGCGCAAGGGTCCATGCGGCCGCGCGGGCCGATTCCGGCGGGATGACGCGTCAGTTCCACCAGGCGTGGAAGTGGTGCACGGGCCCGTTGCCGTGCCCGATCCGCAAGCGTTCGGAGGCGGCGAGCGCGGCGCTCAGGTAGGCCTTGGCCTCGTGGGCCGCGTCCGTCAGGGTGTGGCCGCGGGCGAGACCGGCGGCGAGCGCCGCCGACAGGGTGCAGCCGGTGCCGTGGGTGTTGCGGGTCGCGATCCGCGGACCCTCCAGGCGCAGCATATGGTCGTCCGGCCCGACCAGGAGGTCGACGCTCATCGGGCCCGCCGCGTGGCCGCCCTTCATCAGCACCGCGCGCGGCCCGAGCGCCAGCAGGCGCCGGCCCTGGTCGAGCATCGCCGCCTCGGTCTCGGCGATCCCCTCCCCGAGCAGCACCGCCGCCTCGGGCAGGTTCGGGGTCAGCACCGCGGCATGGGGCAGGAGCTTGCCGCGCAGGGCCTCGACGGCGTCGTCGGCGAGCAGCCGGTCGCCGCTCGTCGCCACCATCACCGGGTCGAGCACCAGCGGCAGGCCGGCGGCGTGGCGGGCGAGAGTCTCGGCCACCGCGGCGATCACGGGCGCGCGCGACAGCATGCCGATCTTCACCGCCCGCACGTCAAGGTCGGTGAAGACGCTCTCGATCTGGCGGGCGACGAAGTCGGGGTCGACGTCGTGGATCGCCTGCACGCCGCGGGTGTTCTGGGCGGTGAGCGCCGTGATCACGCTGGCGCCGTAGACGCCGAGCGCCGAGAAGGTCTTCAGGTCGGCCTGGATGCCGGCGCCGCCGCCGGAATCCGAGCCCGCGATCGTGACGGCGATCATGCCCAATCTCCGATCGTGCGAAGCCCGATCATGCCGGACCCGGTCATGCGGAACCCCGCGCCGCGAGCGCCCCGTCGATCACCGCGCGCAGGTCGCGCGCCCGTGCCTCGACGTCGCGGCCGGTGCCGAACAGCGCCGAGATCAGCGCGATCCCGTCCGCCCCAGCCCCGATCGTCGCCGCGGCGTTGCTGCGGTCGATGCCCGCGATCGCGCCGACCGGCAGGCCGCCACCGCGGGCGAGCCGCGCCCGGAACACGATGCGGTTGAGCCCGTCGAGCCCGACCGGGGGATCGGGATTGTCCTTGCTGGTGGTGGAGAAGACGCCGCCGATGCAGGCGTAGTCGACCGGCAGCCGGTAGAGCTCGTCGGCCTGGGCGGCGTTCTTGACGGTGAGCCCGACGATCGCGCCCCGGGGCAGCAGGCGCTTGGCGTCGCTCGGGTGCAGGTCCTCCTGGCCGAGATGCACGCCCTCGACCCCGGCCGCGAGGGCGAGATCGACCCGGTCGTTCATGAGGAGCGGCACGCCGGTGCCCTGGAGCGCCGCGTGGATCCGGCGCAGGCGCGCCACGGTCTCGCGGGCATTCGCGATGGTCTTCTCGCGGTACTGGAGCAGGGTGCAGCCCCCGGCCGCGGCTTGCGCCGCCATCCGGGCGAGGTGATCGGCGTCGCCGCCGCAGACCCCGACATCGAGGAGGCCGTAGAGCCGCAGGTCCACCGGCACGGTCGGGTGCCCGCCATCGGTCTTCACGGGCGGGCTCCGGCGGGACGCGGGAAGGGGCGTGCGGGCATCGGGGCGTTTCCGGCTGGGCCCGGAACCCCGGGCCGATCGTGCGATCCCCCGGAGTAAGGGTGGGCACGCGCGGGCGTCAACGGCCCCGTGATCAGCTCGCCCGCGCCCCGCCGGCCGCCGCCTCGCGGGCCCGCTCCACCACCAGGCGACGCTCGCGCCAGACCACGAACACGCCGGCCGCCGCCACGATGGCACCGCCGACCGCGATCGAGGCGGTGGGGAGCTGGCCGAACACGAACCAGCCGATCAGCACCGACCACAGCATCGTGGTGTACTCGAACGGCGCGACCAGCGAGGCGTCGCCGTGGCGGTAGCTCTCGGTGAGCAGGATCTGGCCGATGCCGCCGAGCACGCCGACGACCAGGAACAGCGCCAGGTCCGACCAGCCGGGCATCCGCCAGCCCAGCGCCAGGGTCGAGAGGCCCAAGAGCGAGGTGAACAGGAAGAAGTAGAGCACGATGGCGCCGGTGCGCTCGGTGCCGGTGAGCTTGCGCACCTGGATCGTCGCCGCCGCCGAGCAGCCCGCCGCCAGGATGGCGAACAGCGCGCCCGTCGACCCGCCCCCGCCGGCCCCGCCGAATTCGAGGTGGGGGGCGAGCGTGATCAGCACGCCGAGGAAGCCGACCGAGACGCCGGCCCAGCGATAGGCCTGGACCCGCTCGCGCAGCACGATCGCCGCCAGCACCACGACGAGGAGCGGCGAGGCGTAGCCGATCGCCACCGCGTCGGAGAGCGGCAGGAAGGACAGGCCGGCAAAGCCCGCGAACATGCCGGCGGCGCCGATGATGCTGCGGAGCACGTGGCCCTTGAGGTTCTGCGTCGCCACCGCCTGCCGCACGCCGCCGCCCTGCCAGCGCAGCCACAGCAGCAGCGGCGCGATGGCGATGAAGGAGCGGAAGAACACGATCTCGCCGGTCGGGAACCGGTCGGCCAGCGTCTTCACGCCGGCGGACATCAGCGTGAAGGCCAGCGCCGAGAGCACCTTGAGCCCGATGCCGAGATAGGGGCGGGCGGCCGCTCGTCCCGACGCGCCAGATCCGGTGACCGACCGGCCGGGGACGACGAGGGGGGCTGCCATGGGCGGGGCGCTTTTCTTGTGGCGTGGGAGGGGCCGCGGCCGCGGAAGCGCGGCGGGGCCGTTTGTCAGAACCACGAATCGCCACGGCCGAGGTAGAGGCGGGTGCGGGCGGCTGACCTGCGCGATCCGCATGATGGGATTTAAGGCTCCGCAAACGAATTCGAGTCCTGGTCCCCGGCCAAGGTTCCGCCTGCGGCAACCGCGTCATCAAAGTGATACGCGAATAGGGTTTGGCTGGCGCGAGACGCCGCCAAGGAGATTGCACGTGGCCGAGGACGCCGACGCGCTGCGCGTGCGAACCCTGTTCCTCTCGGATATCCACCTGGGGACCAAGGGCTGCCAGGCCGAGCTGCTGCTCGACTTCATGCGCGAAGTGGATGCCGACGAGATCTACCTGGTCGGCGACATCGTCGACGGCTGGAAGCTGCGCTCGGGCTGGTACTGGCCGCAATCGCACAACGACGTGGTGCAGAAGCTCCTGCGGAAGGTGCGAAAAGGGTCGCGCCTCGTCTACGTGCCGGGCAACCACGACGAGTTCCTGCGCGATTTCCTCGACATGCATTTCGGCGGCATCGAGATCCAGGACCAGGTGCTGCACGAGGCGGCGGACGGCAAGCGCTACCTCGTCATACACGGCGACCAGTTCGACCTCGTGGTGCGCCACGCCCGCTGGCTGGCCTATCTCGGCGACGGCGCCTACTCGGCGGCGCTGTTCGTCAACACCCACCTCAACTGGGTGCGCCGGCGCCTCGGCCTGACCTACTGGTCGCTGTCGGCCTGGGCCAAGCTGAAGGTGAAGAACGCCGTCAACTTCATCGGCCGGTTCGAGGAATTTTTGATCGCGGAGGCGCGCCGGGCCGAGGCGGACGGGGTGATCTGCGGCCACATCCACCACGCGGCGAGCCGCATGGTCGGCGACATGCACTACCTCAACACCGGCGACTGGGTCGAATCCTGCACGGCCGTCGTCGAGCATTACGACGGCACGATGGAGGTGATCCGCTTCGCCGAGTGGAAGCGCGCCCATGCCGATTCCCCCACGCCGCTGACCTCCCGCAGCCGGCCGGCCGAGGAGCTGGCGCCCGCCGCCCGCACCCCCCTGCCCCCGACCGCCCAGAGCACCCGGGCCGTCGCGTGAGGCTCCTCGTCGCGACCGATGCCTGGCATCCCCAGGTCAACGGCGTCGTCCGCTCCCTCGAGCACATGGTCGCCGCGGGGCGCCGGCGCGGCCACGACCCGGTGATGCTGACGCCGCTGGACTTCGCCAGCGTGCCGCTGCCGGGCTACGCCGAGATCCGGCTCTCGCTCGTCACCGCCCGCGGCGTCGCTTCCCGCTTTCCCGCCCTGGCGCCGACCCACGTCCACATCGCCACCGAGGGGCCGATCGGGCTCGCCACCCGCCGGGTCTGCCTGGCGCAGGGGCGGCCCTTCACCACGAGCTACCACACCCGCTTCCCCGAATACCTCGCCGCCCGCCTGCCGGTGCCGGAACGCTGGAGCTACGCCTGGCTGCGCCGCTTCCACGGCGCCGCGAGCGGCACGATGGTGAGCACGCCCTCGCTGGAGCGCGACCTCTCGGCACGCGGCTTCACCCGGCTGATGCGCTGGAGCCGCGGCGTCGACACCGCCCTCTTCCGCCCCCGCGACGGCGAGGCCCCGCCGGACGCGCTCGCCGGCCTGCCGCGGCCGTTCTTCCTGTTCGTCGGGCGGCTGGCGGTGGAGAAGAACGTCGAGGCGTTCCTGCGCCTCGACCTGCCCGGCACCAAGATCGTCGTCGGCGACGGGCCGGACCGTGCGCGGCTCGCCGGGCTCGATCCCGGCGCCCGCTTCCTCGGCACCCTCACCGGCGAGGCCCTGGCCCGGGTCTATTCGGCCTCCGACGTCTTCGTCTTCCCGAGCCTCACCGATACCTTCGGCATCGTGCTGCTGGAGGCGCTGGCGAGCGGTCTGGCCGTCGCGGCCTATCCGGTAACCGGGCCGCTCGACGTGGTCGGGGGCACCGATGTCGGGATCCTCGACCACGACCTCGGGGCCGCGTGCCGCGCCGCGCTCGCGATCCCGCGGGGGGCCTGTCGGGCGGAGGCCCTGCGCTACACCTGGGAGGCGAGCGCCGACCAGTTCTACGGCAACATCGAGGCGGCCCACGCGGACGGGATGCCGGCGCGGCGCGGGCGGCTCGGCTTGGTCCGGGCCCTGCCGGGCGAGGCGCCGGTGCCGCGGGTGGGCGAGGGGTAGCGACAGCCGGCAGCGACGTCGCTGCGTGGATGGCGAGTCGCTGCCCAGCCTGCTCGCATCACAGCCATGTTCGCCCGATTCAGTCGACCTTGAGCGCGAGGCTCTGCCGTGGCTCGGGCGCCATGCGATGGTGCAGCATCCGCAGCCCGAACAGGAGGCCGAACGCGACGACCGAGATCGTCAGGGCCAGCCACAGGGCGGCCTGGGGACCCGCCCTCGTCACGAGGGCGGCGAACACGGGCGGCGCGGCCGCGAAGGAGAGGTTCAGCGGCACTGCCAGACGCGCCGAGGCGCGGGCATAGGCGCCGGCCGGAAAGATCTGCAGCGGGAGCGTGGCACGGGTGACGGCGCCGATGCCGCTGGCGGCGCCGTAGAGGGTGGCGAACAGCATGGCCCCGGCGAAGCTGCGGGTGAGCAGCAGCACAACGAAGCTCAACGGAAACAACGCGTAGGCAGCGAGGCCGAGGGCGAAGCCCGACCAGTGCCGGCTGCCGAGGACGTCGACCATGCGCCCCGCCCATTGGGCGATTCCGATGAAGGACGCCGCCGCCAGCGCGCCGGCATGGTCGAGACCCGCCGCCTCGAACAGGATGATGAAGGTCAGGGCGAAGCCCCAGGTGAAGAAGCCGTTCGCCGCGAAGCTCAGGGCGAGCAGGGTGAAGCGCACCCGATCGAGGCCGGCGGGCGCGGCGGCTTCCGGGCCGGATCGCGTCCCGGGCCTCCGCGCGAGCGTCGTCCAGTGCAGCGGCACGCAGACGAGCAGCATCGTGACGCCGTAGGACAGGATCGTCGCGCGCCAGCCCCACTGGGCCTGCAGGAGCCCCGAGAGCGGCCAGACGATCGTCGAGGTCAGCCCGCCGGCGAGGACCAGCAGGCCGAGCGCCCGCCGCGCCGCGCCGCCGGCGATCTCGGTCACGGCGATCTGCGCCGGGGTGGTCAGCATTCCGGCGCCCGCCAGCCCGACGACGACCCACGCCACGAAGTAGAGCGCCGGGCCGTCGGCCGAAGCCAGGATCAGCAGGCCCGCCGCGCCCAGGGCCGATCCGGCGATCATGACCGGGCGCGCACCGACACGCTCGAAGACGTCGCTCAGCGGCCAGGTCACGGCGGCCATGACGACGAGCATGACCGTCGGCCCGGCCATGACGAGGGGAAGCGCCATGCCGAGTTCGCCGGCCATGGCCGGCCCGGTGACCGCGGGCAGCCAGAACGTGGCGCCCCACCCGATGATCTGCGTCAGGGCGAGGGCAGCGACGGCACGGGCCGTCGGCGAGGGGATGAGCATCTTCGGGCGATGGCCGGGCAGCGGACGGACGGCATGATGCGGCGTGGCGGTTCGCGGGTCCAGGTCGAATCGAGAAACGGGCCGAGGGGGCTGCCGCGGCGCCTCACGCGAACAGATCGACGACGTCGAACCCCCTCGCCGCCAGCCGCTCGCTCAGGACCCGCCGGTGGCACCGCTCGGGGTCGCGCTCGAAGCAGAGCAGGCAGGTCGGCCCGGCCGCCGCCAGGGCCGCCAGCTCGTCGAGGGCGGCCTCGCCCGAGGCCGTGTCCAGCACCTCGTCGCAGTAGATCCGCCGCATCAGCGCCGCGTCATGGGCGCGCGCCGCCTCGCGGCCGGCCTTCGGCGTGCCGAGGCTGCGCAGATGCGCGTAACCGATGCTCGCCTCCATCAACCCCGCGGCCAGCGCGCTCTTCGAGAAGCCCCGCTTGCGCGAGGCCGCCACCGCCCGCACATCGGCGAGCGTCGCCACGCCGGCACCGCGCAGGGCGGCGGTGAAGCGCTCCGTATCGGCGCCTTCGTACCCGATGGTAAACAGAACCTTGGCCATTCTTCGCCCCGGCAAACATCAAGTTCGGCCGGGGCTTATGCCCGATGGACGAGGCGTGGACGAGCCGTGCGCCGGCCTTACGTGGCTTTTGCGTCACGCGTTTCGGAATTCCGTTCAGATCCCGTCAAGCTTCCATTAACCCGCCCCACCGCATCGAATAGCCATAGTGTTCCGCGTGAAGTCAGGCCGCGCCCCGATGCCGATGGAGTCGACGATCCCCCCCGCCCCGTGGTCCTCCGTGCTGTCGCGCAGCGTCCGGTGGGGCAAGCGCGCCGTCGCGGCGGCGAGCCTCGCCGCGCTGGCGGCCTGCGCCGGCGGCGGCGCCGATTTCTACCCGACCAAGGGCGACGTGAAGCCCCATCCGGGGGTCGCCAAGGCGAAGAACCACCCGATCCAGGGCATCGACGTCTCGAAGTGGCAGGGGCCGATCGACTGGACCTCGGTCAAGGGCGCCGGCACCCAGTTCGCCTACATCAAGGCGACCGAGGGCGGCGACCACGTCGACGACCGCTTCCGCGAGAACTGGGACGGCGCCGGCCGGGCCGGCGTGCCGCGCGGCGCCTACCACTTCGTGTTCTGGTGCCGCTCGGCCAAGGACCAGATGGACTGGTTCAAGCGCAACGTCCCCAACGACCCGACCGCCCTGCCCCCGGTCCTCGACGTCGAGTGGAACGGCCACTCGCAGCTCTGCCCGAAGAAGCTGCCGAAGGCCCAGGCCCTCGCGATGACCGAATACATGCTCCGCGAGATGGAGGCCTATACCGGCAAGCGGCCGATTATCTACACCGACATCACGTTCCACAAGGACGTGCTGGAGGGCGAGCTGCCGGATTACCCGCACTGGGTCCGCTCCACCGCTGCCGAGCCGGAGCAGCGCTACGTCAACCGCGACTGGATGCTGTGGCAGTTCACCTCGACCGGCCGGGTGCCGGGCGTGCGCGGCGACGTCGACCGCAACGCCTTCTACGGCACCAAGGCCGAATGGGCCTCGTTCCTGGCGACCGATTGCGACCCGCGCCATCATCGCCGGCTCTCGGATGCAGGGCTCTGCACGGACAAGTGACGGCCACGCGGTAGCGAAGACGAAGAAGCCCGGTCCGCGACGAGCGGCCGGGCTTCTTGTTGTTTCATCACTGGTTTCCCGCAAGCGGACCGGCCGCCCTCAGTGTCATCCCGGGGCTCGCTGCAAGCGAGAACCCGGGATCCATAACCGCTGACGACGGAGAACGAGGCGGATCGCGTTCCGCCTCATCTTGAAGCGTCGGCGTTTATGGATCCCGGGTTCCGCTGCGCGGCCCCGGGATGACTTGGAGGGTGGCAGGTCCAGGGGCGGTTCGACAACGAGAAGTTTCCCGAACAGCCCCTCCCCCCGCTCAGCCGTTGCGGAAGGTGTAGCTGTAGCCGTTGAGCGCCGGCGCGCCGCCGAGATGGGCGTAGAGCACCTTCGAACCCTTGGGGAAGAACCCCTTCTGGACGAGGTCGATCATGCCCTGCATCGACTTGCCCTCGTAGACCGGGTCGGTGATCATCGCCTCGAGCCGGGCCGAGAGGCGGATCGCCTCGACCGTCTCCTTCGAGGGCACGCCGTAGACCGGGTAGGCGTACTCCTCCTTGATCACCACGTCGTCCTCGGTGATCTCGCCGGCACCGACGAGGGCGGAGGTGTTGCGGGCGATCTCGAGCACCTGCGCCCGGGTCTGGGCCGGCGTGCAGGAGGCGTCGATGCCGATCACGTTGCGGGCGCGGCCGTCGGGCTTGAAGCCGACCACCATGCCCGCATGGGTCGAGCCGGTGACGGTGCAGACCACGATATAGTCGAAGTGGAGGCCCATCTCGGCCTCCTGGCGGCGGACCTCCTCGGCGAAGCCGACATAGCCGAGCCCGCCGAACTTGTGCACCGAGGCGCCGGCCGGGATCGCGTAGGGCTTGCCGCCCTTGGCCTTCACGTCCTCGATCGCCTGCTTCCAGCTGTCGCGGATGCCGATGTCGAAGCCGTCGTCGACGAGCTGCGATTCGGCGCCCATGATGCGCGTCAGCATGATGTTGCCGACCCGGTCGTAGACCGCGTCCTCGTGCGGCACCCAGGCTTCCTGGATCACCCGGCACTTCATGCCGATCTTGGCCGCCACCGCCGCCACCATGCGGGTGTGGTTCGACTGCACGCCGCCGATCGACACCAGGGTGTCGGCGCCCGAGGCGATCGCGTCCGGCACGATGTATTCGAGCTTGCGCAGCTTGTTGCCGCCGTACGCTAACCCTGAGTTGCAGTCCTCGCGCTTGGCGTAGATCTGCACGTCGCCGCCGAGATGGGCGGTCAGGCGCGGCAGGTGCTCGATCGGGGTCGGGCCGAAGGTCAGGGGGTAGCGCTCGAACTGCGACAGCATCGATTGGGTCATCGCCGGGGTCCTGTCTGGAAGCCGTGACCGTTGTAGCAGGCCCCTGGCGGAAGGTGCTCTCGAAGTTGAACGAATTTTGGTGCGGACGGGCCTCTGAACCGGATCGTTATGCTACTGCCTTCCGTGAAACGGCCATTCGGCGGAAGGATCTTTCATGCCCGGCGGACTCGACCGCATCGATCTGAAAATTCTCCGTCTGCTGCAGGAGGATGGCCGCATCGGCAACGCCGAGCTCGCCAAGCGCGTCAACACCAGCCCGGCGACCTGCCACCGCCGCACCCAGCGCCTGTTCGACGAAGGGTATCTTCGCGGCGTGCGCGCCGTGGTGGCCCCCGAGCGGGTGGGGCGCGGCTCGCTGGTCCTCGTCGGCGTGGTGCTCGACCGTTCGACGCCCGAGGCCTTCTCGGCTTTCGAGGCCGCGGCCCTCGCCATGCCGACGCTCCTCGACTGCCACCTCGTCGCCGGCGACTTCGACTACTTCCTCAAGATCCGGGTCTCGGACATGACCGACTTCAACCGGATGCACAGCGAGATCCTGATCGCCCTGCCCGGGGTGCGCCAGACCCGGACCTTCTTCGTCATGAAGGAGGTGATCGACAACGCGCCCTTGAGCTTGTGAGGGAGCACGGCGCGGCACGGGCCGCGCAGCACGCCTATCGCGCCCGCTGCTGCGCCACGAGCGCCTCCGCCGCCTGGACGAGCGCGTGCCCGACGCCGTCCGGCCCGCCGCCATGGGTCTGGCTGATCGCGTAGGCCCCTTCCACGAGCAGGAGCAGGCCGTCGGCGAGCTGGCCGGGATCCCTCGCCCGCAGCGCCCCGGCGAGGTGCCGGAACCGCTCCCGCAACGCCGTCTTCGTGTCCCGCGCGATCTGCCGGCCGGGATGGTCCGGATCGGCGAACTCGGCGCAGAAGTTGATGAAGGGGCAGCCCCGGTATCCCTCCTGCGTCGTCCGCTCGACCAGGGAGGCCATGATCGCGCGGAGCCTCTCGTCCGGGTCGTCGTATCGGTCGAACGTCTCGTCCCAGCGTTCGAGAAACCGCCGCGACCGCTCCTCAAGGTAGGCGAGGACGAGGTCGTCCTTCGACGGGAAGCTGCGGTAGAGGCTGATCTTGGTGACCCCGGCCTCCTTGACGATGGCCTCGACGCCGACCGACCGGATTCCGTCGCGGTAGAACCGCTCGGCCGCGACCGCGAAGATCCTGTCGCGCGCCCGTGGCGGCCCCTTCGGCGCTTGATCCATCGTGGTTCCTCGATTGACATGTGACCGACCGGTTCGTACCACATTCGAGTCCGGATCTGCCATAGCGGCAGGTCCCTCCGATTCAAGTCACGGTGTCGCGCGTCGCCGCACCGGCGCGGCATCCGTTCTCGGACCAAAAACATCCTCTCCGCGTGGGAATCACGAGATGAAGCATTTCATCGTCGAGGCGACGTATCTCGTTCCGTTCGAGGCGGTTGCTCCTTTGATACCAAGCCACCGGGACTTCTTGAAGGATGGGTACGATCGTGGGCTTTTCCTATGCTCGGGGCCGAAGGAACCGCCGGTCGGTGGGTTCCTGGTGGCACGGGCCGAGAG
The DNA here is from genome assembly GCF_900116815.1 of Methylobacterium sp. 174MFSha1.1. NCBI lineage: Bacteria > Pseudomonadati > Pseudomonadota > Alphaproteobacteria > Hyphomicrobiales > Methylobacteriaceae > Methylobacterium > Methylobacterium sp. 174MFSha1.1. Next base: position 93,810 of record NZ_FPCB01000009.1, read on the forward strand.
CCGCGAAGACCTCGAAACGCTGTTCGAGGCCGAGCCGTTTCGCCGGGCCGGCGTCGCCCGCTTCACCTTCACGGAGTTCCGGCCGGTGATGCGGCAGGAATGGTGCGAGCCCTGGTTCACGGGCGAGCCGGCGTGATGCGGCCCTTCTCCGTGATCCTGGCCGAGGCGGCGTCGCGCAAGGGCGGCCTCGCGGCCCTGGAGGCGAAGCTCGGCGAGACGCCGGTCCTCCCGCGCGACCGGATCGCCGCTTTGCCCGATCACCGCATCCTGGCCGCGATGACGCGGCGCATCTTCAGCGCCGGCTTCTCCGCGCCGGTGATCGCCGCGAAATGGCCGGCCTTCGAGAGCGCCTTCCGGGACTTCGATCCGCAGGCCTGCGCGGCGCTGACCGACGAGGACATCGACGCCCTGGCCGCCGACCGGGGGATCGTCCGCAACCGCGCCAAGATCGATGCGGTGCGCGTCAACGCGGCCCTGCTGGTGGCACTCGCGCGCGAGCACGGCTCGGCCGCCCGATTCCTGGCTGACTGGCCCGAGGAGGACCTCGTCGGCCTGCTGCGGCTGTTGCAGGAGCGCGGCCGTCATCTCGGTGGCGATTCGGGCATGCGCGTCCTGCGGGCGATCGGCAAGCCGGCCTTCGTCACCACGAGGGACGTCGTCGCAGCGCTGATCCGGGAAGGCGTCGTCGCACGTGCGCCGAGTTCCGCCCGCGATCTGGCGCTGGTCCAGCGCGCCTTCAATCGGTGGTCCGCCGAATCGGGGCGCAATCTCACGGAGATCAGCCGTATCCTGGCGCTGAGCGTTCCGTCCTGAGCTAGCATTGACGGCGGAGCCGGCGCCGCGGTTGCTCCTGTACGCAGTTTGTTCTAGTCGTGAGGGCAGACTTGGCTCGGGCGCCCCCGCGCCCCATCTGGTCACCATCACGGTCGATGGGCTCTCCGAACGTCACGGGCTCCCGGCCGATCCCGGTCCCATCAAGCCTGGCCGTGTCGACCCCGGCCCGGAGCCCCTCTGCATGGCCTCTCTCGACAAGCTCTTCGACCGTTCCGCGGAGGGCCGCGTGATCGCGGTGCGGGGCGCCCGCGAGCACAACCTGAAGAACGTCGACCTGACGATCCCCCGCGACAAGCTCGTGGTGTTCACCGGGCTGTCCGGCTCAGGGAAATCGTCGCTCGCCTTCGACACCATCTACGCCGAGGGGCAGCGCCGCTACGTCGAATCGCTCTCGGCCTATGCGCGCCAGTTCCTCGAGATGATGGCGAAGCCCGACGTCGACCAGATCGACGGGCTGTCGCCGGCGATCTCGATCGAGCAGAAGACGACCTCGAAGAACCCGCGCTCGACGGTCGGCACCGTCACGGAGATCTACGACTACATGCGCCTCCTGTGGGCGCGGGTCGGCATCCCGTATTCGCCCGCGACCGGCCTGCCGATCGAGAGCCAGACCGTCAGCCAGATGGTCGACCGGGTGCTGGCGCTGCCCGAGAAGACCCGGCTCTACCTGCTGGCCCCCGTCGTGCGCGGCCGCAAGGGCGAGTACCGCAAGGAGATCGCCGAGTTCCAGAAGAAGGGCTTTCAGCGCCTGCGCATCGACGGCGAGTACTACGCCATCGACGACGTGCCGAAGCTCGACAAGAAGCTGAAGCACGACATCGACGTCGTGGTCGACCGAATCGTGGTGCGGGCGGACATGGCCTCGCGGCTGGCCGACTCGTTCGAGACCGCTTTGGACCTCGCCGACGGCATCGCGGTGGTGGCCTTCGCGGACACGCCCGAGGAAGGCGCCGTCCCGGATCCCATCACCTTCTCGTCGCGCTTCGCCTGCCCGGTCTCCGGTTTCACGATTCCCGAGATCGAACCGAGATTGTTCTCGTTCAACAATCCCTTCGGCGCCTGCCCGACCTGCGGCGGCATCGGCCACGAGATGCGGATCGACCCGACGCTGGTCATCGCCGACGAGGCCTTGAGCCTGTCGCGCGGCGCCGTCGCGCCCTGGGCGAAGTCGACCTCGCCCTATTACGGCCAGACCCTCGACGCGCTCGCGCGTCACTACCGCTTCCGCACCGACACGCCGTGGGGCAAGCTCACCGAGGCCGCCCGCCAGGTGGTGCTCTACGGCTCGGACGGCGACGAGATCCGCTTCGCCTACAATGACGGCTTGCGCGCCTACGAGGTCTCGAAGCCCTTCGAGGGCGTGATCCCGAACCTGGAGCGGCGCTACAAGGAGACCGACAGCGACGCGGCGCGCGAGGACATCGGCCGGTTCATGGGCGAGACGCCATGCTCGGCCTGCAAGGGCAAGCGGCTGAAGCCCGAGGCCCTGGCGGTGAAGATCGCGGGCTTCGACATCGGCGATTCCACGGTGCTCTCGGTGCGCGATGCCCATCGCTGGTTCGGCGAACTGCCCGGGCACCTGAGCCAGAAGCACAACGAGATCGCCGCCCGCATCCTGAAGGAGATCCGCGACCGGCTGACCTTCCTGGTCGATGTCGGCCTCGAATACCTCACGCTCGCCCGCGGCTCGGGGTCGCTGTCGGGCGGGGAGAGCCAGCGCATCCGGCTGGCCTCGCAGATCGGCTCGGGGCTGACCGGCGTCCTCTACGTTCTCGACGAGCCCTCGATCGGCCTGCACCAGCGCGACAACGAGCGGCTGCTCGGCACGCTCAAGCGCCTGCGCGACCTCGGCAATTCGGTGATCGTGGTCGAGCACGACGAGGATGCGATCCTGCAGGCCGACTACGTCGTCGATGTCGGTCCCGGCGCCGGCATCCATGGCGGGCAGATCGTGGCGAAGGGAACGCCGGCCGAGCTGCTGGCGGACGAGAACTCGCTCACCGCCCAGTACCTCACCGGCAAGCTCTCGGTGCGGGTGCCGAAGATGCGCCGGAAGGCCAAGCGCAACCCGGCCGCCAAGGTCGAGGCGCCCGAGTCCCAGATGTTGCGCCTCGTCGGCGCGCGGGGCAACAACCTGAAAGACGTGACCGCCGAGATCCCGCTCGGCACCTTCACCTGCATCACCGGGGTCTCCGGCGGCGGCAAGTCGACCCTCGTCGTCGACACGCTCTACAAGGCGGTGGCGCGCAAGCTCAACGGGGCGCTGGAGCACCCCGCCCCCCACGACCGGATCGAGGGGCTGGAGCACCTCGACAAGGTCATCGACATCGACCAGTCGCCGATCGGCCGCACCCCGCGCTCGAACCCCGCCACCTATATCGGCGCCTTCACGCCGATCCGCGACTGGTTCGCCGGCCTGCCAGAAGCCAAGGCGCGCGGCTACCAGCCCGGCCGGTTCTCGTTCAACGTCAAGGGCGGGCGCTGCGAGGCCTGCTCGGGCGACGGCGTGATCAAGATCGAGATGCACTTCCTGCCCGACGTCTACGTCACCTGCGACGTCTGCAAGGGCAAGCGTTACGACCGCGAAACCCTGGAGGTGAAGTACCGCGAGCGCTCGATCGCCGACGTGCTCGACATGACGGTGGAGGAGGCGGCCGAGCTGTTCAAGGCGGTGCCGGCGATCCGCGAGAAGCTCGAGACCCTGGCCCGGGTCGGCCTCGGCTACGTCCGCGTCGGCCAGCAGGCCACGACCCTTTCGGGCGGCGAGGCGCAAAGGGTGAAGCTGTCGAAGGAACTGTCGAAGCGCGCCACCGGCCGCACCCTCTACATCCTCGACGAGCCGACCACCGGCCTGCACTTCCACGACGTCGCCAAGCTGATGGAGGTGCTGCACGAGCTCGTCGACCAGGGCAACAGCGTGGTGGTGATCGAGCACAACCTCGAGGTCATCAAGACCGCCGACTGGGTGATCGACATGGGCCCCGAGGGCGGCGACGGCGGCGGCATCATCGTGGCACAGGGAACGCCGGAGGACATCGCGGCCTCGGAGGCGAGCCATACCGGCCGCTTCCTGCGCGAGGTCCTGGCCCGGCGCCCGGCCGGCGCGAAGCCGGCCCCGGCCGCCAAGGCGCCCCGGACTCGCAAGCCGGCGGCCCGCAAGCAGGCGGCGGAGTAGCGTTTCGCGCGAAAATCCCCGCGAAGCATGACCGCACGGGCGGAAAATCCGCCCGTGCACTGCAGCAACCGGACGATTTTCCGTGATCGCGGACGCGGTTGTACCAAAGTACAAAATCGACGGCGGATGACGAGAATGCGTCATTTGCGCAACGCGCAGCGATCATCCGCTTCAATCCTGAGCAAAAGACTCGCCTTCCGGGCACGGCCGTCAGAACATTGCTTCGTTCAGACTGTGCCGGGCGGTTGCATCCGGACATCGAAGGCCGTGTTCCCGACCGTGCGACGCGCGGACGAGGCCGGCCGGCCGATGGACGTGCTTCGGCCGCCTCGAGAACAACCCGAAGAATTGCTTGGGAAGGAAAAGCTCATGGTCAAACATTGGCTGGCCGCGGGGGCGGCCGCCTTGTCGCTGACTGCGACGACGGCGTCCGCGCAGACCACGACGGTGCCAGGCGAGCAGGTCGGCCTCGCGATCGGTGCGCCGCTGCCCGAGGGCGTCTACGCGATCGACACCTTCACCTATCGCAGCCCCGACGGCCCGAACGCGACCTCGACCGACTCCGCGGTCAACGTCCCGGTCCTGGTCTGGTCGACGCCCTGGAAGGTTCTGGGCGCCCGCTTCGAGGCGGTGATCGCCCCGCCGACCGTCTTCACCTTCTCCCGAACTGCGGGCGGGCGCGACACCAGCATCACTGTCGGCACCTTCCTCGGCGGCATCTTCGCCTGGGATCTCGGCAACAATGTCGGCGTCAGCTACCTGGCCGGCGTCTACCTGAACGAGCTGAATGCCGGCCGCGGCGGCGGCCTGCCGATTCTGGCCTCCAACACCTACCGCCAGGGCTTCGGCATCAGCTATACCGGCGACGGCTGGAACGTCACCGCCAACCTCACCTACAATTTCTACGACGTGCCGGGCCGCTTCGGCGGCCGCAACGGCATCCCGGGCTTCTACGGCAGCCAGTTCCCGAGCGACGCCCTCAACCTCGACCTGACGGCGACCAAGAAGTTCGGCAAGTTCGAGATCGGCGCCATCGGCTACGGCACCACCAACCTGCCGAACCGCGGGCCCCTGCCCCTCGGCGCGCCCTGCGCCGGCAACTTCGCCACCTGCGGCACGGTCTCGCCCGGCGGCGGCGGCCGCTTCGCCCTCGGCGGCCTCGTCGGCTACGATTTCGGCAAGTTCACCGTCCAGGCCTGGGTCGCCCGCGACGTCGCCACCTCGGCCCGCCAGATCTCGCCGGTCACCGGCCTGGCGACCAACCGCGAGGCCTACTCGACCGAGGGCTGGTTCCGCGTCATCGCCCCGCTCTACACCGTCGCGGCGGCGCCCGCGCCGGAACCGGTGCCCCTGGTGCGCAAATACTGACGCCGCCGCATCCGCCGGCCCTCCCCTCCCGCCCGGCTCCGCGAGCCGGGCGTTCTCGCGTGCGGGCGATGCCTGTCGGGCGCGGCTCGCGCGACCTATAACGGGAGCGAGCGGGCGGGGCCGCGACGACCCCGCCGACGAGACGTGACACGGGGCGACCGACGCCCCGGCAGGAGACCACCATGGCAGCGCCCGGCGACTGGAAGATCCCCTCCGCGGTGCAGCCCCGCCCGGCCGCCTATTCCTACGACCTCGACCAGACCCTCACCGCCATCGTCGCCCTGTCCTCGCGGGTGCCGGACGGCGCCTACACCGCCGAGATCCTCGGCACCGAGCGGGCCGGCAACGGCGTCCTGATCGGCGAGGACGGGCTGGTGCTCACCATCGGCTACCTCATCACCGAGGCCGAGAGCGTCTGGCTCACCGCCCATGACGGGCGCACCGCGCCGGGCCACGTCGTCGGCTACGACGCCGCCACCGGCTTCGGCCTGGTCCAGGCGCTCGGCCGCCTCGACCTGCCGCATCTGCCGCTCGGCAGTGCCGACGGCTTGCGCGTCGGCGACCGGCTGGTGATGGCCGGGGCCGGCGGCCGCTCGCGGGCCGTCGCCGCCGAGGTGGTCGCGCGGCAGGAATTCGCCGGCTATTGGGAATACCTGCTCGACGACGCGATCTTCACCGCGCCCTCGCACCCGCATTGGGGCGGCGCGGCCCTGATCGGCCCGGCGGGCGAGCTCACCGGCATCGGCTCGCTTCAACTTCAGCAGGGCGGCCGCGACAGCCGCCCCATCAACATGGCGGTGCCGATCGACCTCCTGAAGCCGATCCTCCACGACCTGACGACGCTCGGCCGGGTCTCCGGCCCGCCCCGCCCCTGGCTCGGCCTCTACGCCACCGAGATGGACGACCAGGTCGTGGTGATGGGCCTCTCGCCCCGCGCGCCTGCCGAGACCGCCGACCTGCGCGCCGGCGACATCCTGATGGCGGTGGGCCAGACCGAGGTGAGCGACCTCGCGAGCTTCCTGCGCGCCGTCTGGGCGCTCGGCCCCGCGGGCGTCGCCGTGCCGCTCACCGTGCACCGCGACGGGCGGACCCTGAGCATTGCCGTCGCCTCGGCCGACCGGTCGACCTTCCTGGTGGCCCCGCGGCTGCATTGAGGCGGGGGGCTGCGTCTCTGACGGGCGTCCTACCGGGTTGGCGTGCGTCAGGTTTGTCTCGAGGAAGGACGAAACGCGGTTTCTCCTCTCCTTGCTCCCACGCAAGTCTGGCCGAGGAATTCCCCTTTCAGGATCAAGCGCGGGATCCCCTCTCCCGAGTGGGAGAGGGGTAGGGGTGAGGGTGGCGCGCTTCAGTATAGATCTGAACCGTCACGCTGCCAGCACGACCGTCAGAGCCTTACACTGAAGCGTGTCACCCTCACCCCCGGCCCCTCTCCCACACGGGAGAGGGGAGACGCGCCCCTTCTTTTCTCCGAATAGCCCTTCGCTTGCGGGGGAGGAGACGCCAGCGCCTTATCGGGCGCCATTCAAGCCTCGCGAGCCAGTTCAGCACGCGCCCCTCGCGGCACTGCACACCGAATCGCCAACGTCTGCCGCGTCCCCGCGCCGGTCCCCCAAGAAGGCTCCGCCGACCCGTCCGGCACCCCCGCCCTTCGCGTGTGCAGCATAGTGCCTAAACGCCCGAAATCCCTGCGATTCATGCGTCAGAGTGCTGCCAAATCCGCGGGCACCGGGGTTGGTTGACGATTCCCTGCGCGCTGCATGTGAATCGCGCATGGCTGGCTTACGCGGCCCCGTCTCCCACCACCGCAGCCATTTCCCATATGGTGCGTTGCAACAGAAGCAGGCAGGCGGTGCCGAAACGGTTCGCACCGGCTGCCCGCACAGAGGTCAAATCCGATGTTCGTCTCCCTCATCCTCAGCAAGATCCGCTCGTACCTCCGCTACCGTGAGACCGTGCACGAGCTGTCGCGCTTGTCCGACCGCGAGCTCGACGATCTCGGCATCAGCCGCTTCGAGATCCAGGGCATCGCCCGCTCGGTCGCGTAAGCGTCCGCACGCACAGCCAGTATCGAGTACTCCAAGTTCTGCGTAACCGAGTTCTGCGTACCTCAGTCGATTGAAGGCCCTCGGGCCCAACCATCGTCTTGCGCGCCCGCCCTTCCCGGCGGGCGTTCGCTTGTCCGGGCCCTCGCATACGGGCCCTCGTATCCGGGTCCCTGCCTCGATTTGTCGGTGTTGCATCGACGGTGCTGGATCCGATATGCCGCGTCATGTCCGGATCAGACCCCATTCACGTCGTCGGCGGCGGCCTCGCCGGCTCCGAGGCCGCCTGGCAGATTGCCGAGGCCGGCCTGCCCGTGGTGCTGCACGAGATGCGGCCCGTGCGCGGCACCGAGGCGCACCAGACCGATGGCCTCGCCGAGCTCGTCTGCTCGAACTCGTTCCGCTCCGACGACGCCGAGCAGAACGCCGTCGGGCTGCTGCACCAGGAGATGCGCCGCCTCGGCTCGCTGATCATGGCTTGCGGCGACACCAACCAGGTGCCGGCCGGCGGCGCGCTGGCCGTCGACCGCGAGGGCTTCAGCCGGGCGGTCACGGCCGCGATCGAAGGCCACCCGAACATCACCATCGCCCGCGAGGAGATCGACGGCCTGCCGCCCGCCTCCTGGGACAGCGTGATCGTGGCGACCGGCCCGCTCACCGCGCCGGGCCTCGCCGAGGGCATCCGCGGCCTCACCGGCGCCGAGTCGCTCGCCTTCTTCGACGCCATCGCGCCGATCGTGCACCGCGACTCGATCGACATGGGCAAGGCCTGGTTCCAGTCCCGCTACGACAAGGTCGGCCCGGGCGGCACCGGGGCCGACTACATCAACTGCCCCCTCGACCGCGAGCAATACGCCGCCTTCATCACGGCGCTCGTCGAGGGCGACAAGACCTCGTTCAAGGAGTGGGAGGCCTCGACCCCCTATTTCGATGGCTGCCTGCCGATCGAGGTGATGGCCGAGCGCGGTCCCGAGACCCTGCGCCACGGGCCGATGAAGCCCTTCGGCCTGACGAACCCGCACAACCCGACCGTCAAGGCCTACGCCATCGTCCAGCTGCGCCAGGACAACGCTCTGGCGACGCTCTACAACATGGTGGGCTTCCAGACGAAGCTGCGCCACGCCGAGCAGGTGCGGATCTTCCGCACCATTCCGGGCCTGGAGAACGCCGAGTTCGCCCGCCTCGGCGGCCTGCACCGCAACACCTACCTCGACAGCCCGCGCCTCCTCGACGCCACCCTGCGCCTGAAGGCCGCGCCGCGCCTGCGCTTCGCCGGCCAGATCACCGGCTGCGAGGGCTACGTCGAGAGCGCCGCGATCGGCCTGATGGCCGGCCGCTTCGCCGCCGCCGAGCGCCAGGGCCGGTCGCTGGAGCCCTTGCCGGCGACGACTGCGCTGGGCGCCCTCATCGGCCACATCACCGGCGGGCACGTCTCGGCCGAGGACGAGGGCGCGCCGCGCTCGTTCCAGCCGATGAACGTCAATTTCGGCCTCTTCCCGCCCCTCGACCGGGCGCCGAAGTCACCGGACGGCAAACGCTTCCGCGGGACGGAGAAGGCGCAGGCCAAGAAGCGGGCGATGACCGACCGGGCGCGCATCGCGCTGGGCGAATGGCTCGGCGAGGAGCCGGCACCGCTGCCGGCGGCGGCGGAGTAGTCCGCGGACGGTCCGCCGAAGGGGAGCGGACGGCTCTCACGCCCTCCGTGTCATCCCGGGGCTCGACGCAGTCGAGAATCCGGGATCCATAACCGCCGAGGATGCCGGATCAGGCGGATCGCATTCCGCCTCATCCTGAAATGTCAGCGGTTATGGATCCCGGGTTCCGCTGCGCGGCCCCCGGATGACGCAGAGGGTTGCAAGCAAGCGCGAGGCTTGAAGCTTACTTGACCGACCGCGCCGCCCGCCACAGCCGCCAGATCCGGCGCCAGTTCGGCACGTCGATCGCGCTGGCCAGCGGGTCGTAGCCCGGCCGCTCCATCTGGGCGAGATAGCCTTCGACGAGGGCGACCGGCAGGAAGGCCGGGGCGGCGACGGTCGCGATCGTCGCGCGCTCGGCCGCGTAGGCGGCGAGGTGGCGGCGCACCAGCGCCCGCATGTCGGCGCAGGCGCCGAGCAGTCCGGGCCCGCCCCGTCCCGCGACGATGTCCTCGCGGGTGACGCCGTGGGCCTTGAGCACGTCGGCCGGCAGGTAGACCTGGCCGCGCCTGGCGTGCCAGGGCAGCGCCCGCAACAGGCCCGTCACCGCGTAGGCGACGCCGGCATGGCCCGCCGCCGCGGCGCCGCCGGGCTCGGAGCCGTTCGCCAGGATCAGGCTGCCGAGGCGGATCAGGCAGGAGGCGGTCTCGCCGCAATAGCCCTCGAGGTCGCCGGTCGAGGGCATCGGGTCGTCGTAGAGGTCGAACACCCGGGCGTCGATCAGGTCGACCAGGGGCTGGCGCGGCAGCCGCGCCTTGACGAGCGTGTCGTCGAGGGCGGCGGCGACCGGGTGGGCGCGCACGTCGCCCCGCGCCTCGCCCTGGAGCGCGTCGCGCCACCATTGCAGGCGCAGTTCCCCCGGCATCGGACTCGACACCGCCTCGCGCACCCGCGCCACCTCCAGGCTGAAGGCGGCCAGCGCGTGGAGGTGCGGGCGCTTGTCGACCGGGGCGTAGAGGCTGGCGTACCAGCGGTCCGGGTCGCCCTCGCGCACCAGGGCCTCGCAATGGGCGTAGGCCCAGGCCGGATCCCGCGTCTCGGGCTGGCTCATCGAATCGGGCTCACGGCACCGCGATCAGGGCGGCCGCGACCTTGCGGTTCTCGGCCATCAGGATGTTGTAGGTCCGCGCCGCCGCGCCGGTCTGCATCACGTCGAGGCCGATGCCCGCCTCCTTGAGGAAGCGGCGCAGGGAATCGGGCACGAACACGATGTCGGCCCCGGTGCCCAGCAGCAGGAGGTCGATGCCCCCGGCCTCCTCCACGAGAGGCGCGAGACTCGCGGGCGTGATGCCCGCAGGCTCGGTCACCTCCCAGGCGCGCACACCAGAGGGCAGCGCCAGGATCGAGCCGCGATGCGACATCTCGGCGAAGCGAAAGCCGCCGCCCCCGTAGGCGTCGATCGGGTAACGGCCCGGGACGAAGCCGTCGTGCTGGCGCTCGGCCCCCGCCACTACTCGGCCGCCTGCTTGAGGCTGGAGGTGTCGCGCGGCTGCGTCCGGGTGCCGCCGGCCTGCAAGCCGATATAGATCAGGAACGGGGTCGAGACGAAGATCGCCGAGTAGGTGCAGATCACCACGCCGGCGAGCATCACCACCGAGAAGCCCTTGATCGCCTCGCCGCCGAACAGCACCAGCGCCAGCAGCGACAGGGCCGTCGACATCGCGGTCATCACCGTGCGCGACATGGTCGAGTTGATCGACAGATTGAGCAGTTCCTCGGTCGGCATGGTCTTGTAGCGCCGCATCAGCTCGCGGGTGCGGTCGAACACCACCACCGTCTCGTTCAGCGAGTAGCCGACAATGGTCAGGATCGCGGCGATCGAGGTCATGTTGAACTCGATGCGGGTGATGACGAACAGCCCGACCGTGATGACGATGTCGTGCAGGGTGCCGACGATGGCCCCGAGCGCCAGCTCGCGCTCGAACCGGAACCACAGGTAGAGCAGCACCGCCACGACCGAGAGCACGACGCCGATCGTGCCCGACTGGACCAACTCGCCCGAGACGCGGGGACCGACGGTCTCGACGCGGTCGAAGGCGTAGTCCTTGTCGAAGGCGGCGTGCGCCTTCTGCATCACCAAGGTCTGGCCGGTCTCGCCGCCGGCCTGGAGCGGGAAGCGGACCGAGATCGAGCCCTGGCCGAGCTCCTGCACCTCGGTCTCGCCGAAGCCGAAATCGTTGGCGGTGTGGCGCACGGTGCCGACATCCGAGGTCACGCCGGGCTTCGGCCGCAGCTCGACCAGGGTGCCGCCCTTGAAGTCGATGCCGAAATTGAGCCCGACCTGTAGGAACAGCACCACCGTGGCGACCGAGATGAACGCCGAGAGCGGGAAGCTGAAGCGCCGCAGGCGCATGAAGTCGAAGTGGGATTCGTCGGGCCAGAGGCGGAGGAGGCGCATCGTCGGTCTCGGAACGGGGTGTCGGCGCGCCCGGGAGCGCAGCGCGGAGGCGGGCGGCTCTTGACGCCGCCCGTGGGAAAAAAATCAGATCGGCAGGGTCTTGGGCCGCAGGCGCTGGTACCACAGGGCGATCATCATCCGGGTCAGCGTCACGGCGGTGATGACCGTGGTCATGATGCCGAGGATGAACACCACCGCGAAGCCGCGGACCGGGCCGGAGCCCATGAAGAACAGGATCACCGCGGCGATCGCCATGGTGGAGTTGGAATCCACGATGGTGGCGAAGGCGCGGTCGAAGCCCGCCTGCAGCGCCGAGGGGATCGAGCGGCCGGCCCGCACCTCCTCCCGCACGCGCTCGTAGATCAGCACGTTGGAATCGACCGCGGTGCCGATGGTGAGTACGATGCCGGCGATGCCCGGCAGCGTCATGGTGGCTTCCAGCACCGACATCAGGCCGAGGATCAGGCCGACATGGACGAGGAGCGCGATGTTGGCGAAGAGGCCGAACACCCCGTAGGCGGCGAACATCAGCACGACGACGAGGATCGTCGCCACGATGGTGGCGTGCTTGCCGGCCTCGATCGAGTCGCGGCCGAGGCCCGGGCCGACGGTGCGGCGCTCGATCACGGTCAGCTTGGCCGGCAGGGCGCCGGCGCGCAGCAGCACCGACAGGTCGTTGGCCTGCTGCACCGTGAACCGGCCGGAGATCTGGCCCTGTCCGCCGGTGATCGGCTGCAGGATGCGGGGCGCCGACACGACCTCGTTATCGAGGACGATCGCCATCGCGCGGCCGACATTCTCGCTCGTCGCTTGGCCGAATTTCTGGGCGCCGCGCAGGTTGAACTTGAAGTTGACGATCGGCTCGTTCGACTTCTGGTCGAAGCCCGGCTGGGCGTCGGTCAGGTCGGCGCCGTCGGCCATCACCCGGCGCTCCACCGGCACGCGCTGGCCGTTGGAATCCTTGGAGGGCAGCATGTCGACGTCCCCAGCCGGGCTGTCGGCGAGCATGCGGAACTCGAGCTTCGCCGTCTTGCCGAGCTGCTCCTCGAGGCGGGCCGGGTCCTGGAGGCCCGGCACCTGGACCAGGATGCGGTCGGCGCCCTGCTGCTGGATCGACGGCTCGGTGGTACCGCCGAGATCGACGCGGCGGCGCACCACCTCGATCGCCTGGGCGACCGCCCGGCGGATCCGGGCGTTGAAGCCCGGATCGGTGTAGGCGAGCTGGATCAGGCCGTTCTGCTCCTCGCGCACGTCGAGGGTGCGGGCGCCGGTCTGGCCGAGGGTCGCGTCGGTGACGGGCTGCGACAGGGCCTGCAGCTTCGGCATCGCCTTGGCGCGGTTCGCCGCGTCGCTGATGCGCAGCTGCACGCCGCGCGGCTGCAGCTGGATGCCGCCGTCGGCCTGCACGCCGGCCTCGCGCAGGGCCTGGCGCACGTCGTCGCGCAACCCTTGCGCCATCGTGCGGCCGAGGTCGTTGCGGTCGACCTCGAGCACGATCTGCGAGCCGCCCTGGAGGTCGAGGCCGAGCACGATGGCGCGGGTCGGCACGATCCAGGTCGGGAACCAGGACGGCAGCGAGGCGATGAAGCCCTTGCGCTGATCGGCCGAGAAGAAGCTCGGCACGGCGAGCATCAGGCCGATCAGGATCACGGCGAGCGTCGCGACGGCCTTCGTGGTGGAGATACGGAGCATCCGCGGCGTTCCAACCGGTCCTTGGGATCTTGCGTCGGAGTGGGCGGCCCGGCGGCGATGGCCCGGGCCGCCCTCGTATGGGCTGGGATCAGGCGGCCTTGACCGGCTCGCCCTTCGCGCGGACCTCGGCGATCATGGTGCGGACCACCTTGACCTGCACGTTCGGGGCGATCTCGATCTCGATCTCCGGGGCCTCGGTCACCTTGGTGACCCGGCCGAGGATGCCGCCGGTGGTCACCACCGTGTCGCCGCGGCGCACGTTCTTGACCATGTCCTGGTGCTCCTTGGCGCGGCGCTGCTGCGGGCGCAGGATCAGGAAGTACATGATCACGAAGATCAGGATGAAGGGGACGACCTGCACGAGGATGTCCGTGCCGCCGGTCGCCCCGGCTCCCTGCGCGAAGGCGGGCGTGATCACTCTCGAGGTCTCCCGAAACAAGACGACATCAGGCCGCGCGGGTCCCCGCCGGCCTTGCAAAAGCGCGCGGACTATAGCCACCGACGACCCGAAAGCAATTGCGGGGATCGGCCTTCCTGTGCCCCATCCCGGCGGGTTTTCGTCCGCCGCCGCCTCGGATTAAGAGGCGCTGCCGGCACGTCCGCCCCTGCGCAGGAGCCCGAGTTTCCCCGCGATGACCGACACGACCCCCAGCCCCCTCTCCGATTCCGCGCTTCTTCCGGTGCTGCTGCGCATCGCCGCGGCCCTGGAGCGCGCCGCCCCGCCGGCCCGGGCCGCCCCCGACTTCGCGGCGGCCGACGCCTTCGTGTGGCAGCCGGAAGGCCGGCTGCAGCCGGTGCCGCGGGTCAACCGGGTCGAGATGGGTCTGCTGCGCGGCATCGACCGGATGCGCGACATCCTGTTCGACAACACCGAGCGCTTCGCCCGCGGCCTGCCGGCGAACAACGCCCTGCTGTGGGGCGCCCGCGGCATGGGCAAGTCGTCGCTGGTCAAGGCGGTCCACGCCGAGATCAACGCGAAGGGGATGCTGGAGCGGCCGCTGAAGCTCGTCGAGATCCACCGCGAGGACATCGAGGGCCTGCCCGCCCTGATGGGACTCGTCCGTCCCGATCCGCACCGCTTCGTGGTGTTCTGCGACGACCTGTCGTTCGATGCCGAGGATACCTCGTACAAGTCGCTCAAGGCGGCGCTCGACGGCGGCATCGAGGGCCGGCCCGACAACGTGATCTTCTACGCCACCTCCAACCGGCGCCACCTCCTGCCCCGCGACATGATGGAGAACGAGCGCTCGACGGCGATCAACCCGGGCGAGGCGGTCGAGGAGAAGGTCTCGCTCTCGGACCGGTTCGGTCTCTGGCTCGGCTTCCACAAGTGCAGCCAGGACGAGTACCTGGCGATGATCGACGCCTACGTGGCGCGTTACGCCCTCGCGGTCGAGCCGGCGCGGCTGCGGGCCGAGGCGCTCGAATGGTCGACGACCCGCGGGGCGCGCTCGGGCCGCACGGCGTTCCAGTACATCCAGGATCTCGCCGGCCGGCTGGGGCAGCGGCTGGACTGACCGTCGATGAGGCGAGGCGGGCGCGTGGGTCGCGGACCTCCGCCCGGCTCGCGACGGCGTCCCGGGCGGGACAAAGAAAAAAGGCCGCCCTTGCGGGCGGCCCGAAGTCTAGGGAGGAAACGCCCAAAGAGGGCAGCAGGGCCGCGACGCCATCGCGACCGTGCACTGCGAAAGATAGGCGGCCCGACGCCGTTCGCAAGTGCGAAATCGCACCGGTGACGGATTTTGCCCCGGACGATCGCGCCCGTCCCGAAACGGCGACACCCCCGCCGGGAGGTCCGGCGGGGGTGTCGGGTCGTGCCTTGAGGCGTCGCAGGGATCAGCGACGCAGGATCTTGGTGACGAGGCGCCCGACGAGGTTGCCGGAATCGTTGTAGGCGACCCGGTCGTCGTAGGGGCGGCTGTCGGGGCGGAGGCGGGGATCGTCGTTCCCCAGGATCTTGGTGACGATACGGCCGATGAGGCTCATCGCATCCTCTCGCGTGCTGGCGTTGCGGTCTTCGGGGGATCAACGGCGAAACAGCCTCGGCCGTTCCGACCCGACCGTCACGCCAGCTCCGCCATCGCCTCGAAGACCAGGGCGTGGCGGGCCGCCAGGGCCTCGATGTCGGTCGCGTAGCCGCCGCCGATCACCGCGACGAGGGGGATGCCGCGTCGGCGCGCGGCGCCGACCACGTGGGCCTCGCGCCGGCGCAGACCGTCGTCGGTGAGCGCCAGGCGGCCGAGGCGGTCGTCGCGGTGAGGGTCGACACCGGCATTGTAGAAGACGAGGTCCGGGCGCAGCGCATCGATCAGCCGCGGCACGTGGAGGGCGAGGGCCGCCAGGTACTCGTCGTCGGTCAGCCCGTCGGGCAGGCCGACATCGAGGTCCCCCGGCACCTTGTCGGTGGGATAGTTCTTCTCGGCGTGCATCGAGAAGGTGAACAGGTCTGGTTCGGTCTGAAGGCAGTCGGCGGTGCCGTCGCCCTGGTGCACGTCGAGGTCGATGACGAGGGCCCGGCGGATCGTGCCCTCGCGCTTGAGGGCGAGCGCGGCCACCGCGACGTCGTTGAAGACGCAGAAGCCCCGGCCCCCGTCCCGCCTCGCATGATGGCTGCCGCCCGCGGTGCTGCCGGCGAGCCCGCCCGCGAGCGCCAGCCGGGCGGCCCGCAGCGTGCCGCCGCAGGCGGCGAGCGAACGCCGCGCCACCCCGGCATCGACCGGCAGGCCGATCGCCCGCTCGACCGCCCGCGGCACCGTGCCGGTGACGACCTGCTCGACGTAAGCCGCGTCATGCGCGAGGCGGATCAGCTCCGGGTCCGCGGGCTCAGGCGTCACGAAGCCCTCCGGCACCAGGCCGCGCGCCTCGATCGCGGCGGCGAGCCGCCCGTACTTGCCCATCGGGAAGCGGTGGCCCTCCGGCAACGGGGCCTCGTAGGCCGGGTGGAACACGACCGGAACCATGCGACGGAACCCTGTGGACAGCGGGGACGGGACGGTCCCGCTCAACGCGCCGGCGCGCCGGACAGCAGGCGCGACCGCGCGCCGCGGGCGGACGCGATCCCGCCGCAGATGTCAGAGGCTTAGCACACCGTCTTCCCCCGCTCCGACCGGCGCGGCGGTTCCTCTTCGCATACATATGCTCTAGCTTGTCCCGGGACCGGGCCGATCGACGAACACGGTTTGGACACGAATTCCCTCGACCCTTGGGGAAGGAACCCAGATGGGGAAGGAATCCAGGCCCGGGGACGTGAGACGGGACGCGCCGCGGGCGTGACGGTATTTCTCGGCGTCGCCCGGACGGGCGGGGCCTGCAAGCACGGCCGGGGGGCATGCGGGAACGGGGCGACGATCGCGGCGCGCGCAGAGCGCGCCGGTGGGGAGGGACTGCCAAGGCTCTCGGGCTCGGCCTCGCGCTCGGGGTCGGCGCGGCGGCGCCGGCGCGCGCCTTCGACCTGTTCGGCCTGTTCAACTCCGAGGAGGCGCCGCCGGCCCCGAGCCCGGCCGCCCTGCCCTACTCGGTCCGCTTCCAGGGCGTCGAGGACGAGGACCTGCTCCGCGCCCTCCAGGACACGTCGAGCCTCTACCGCCTGCGCAACGACGCCCCGCCGGACGGCGAGGGCCTGCTGCGCCGGGCCGAGGCCGATGCGGGCCGCCTCGTCGATGCGCTCTGGGGCTTCGGCTATTACGCCGGGACGGTGTCGTTCCGCATCGAGGACGTGGTGCTGGGGGGCGATGCCGCCGCCCGCAGCGCCGTGCGCGCGGCGGAAGCCACGCGCAACCGCTCCCTCGTCGCGGTGCGGGTCTCCGTCGACCAGGGGCCGCTCTACCACTTGCGCCGCATCGCGGTGCTCGATCCCTCGGGCGTGCCGTTCCCGCCGGAGGCCGTGCCGGCCCGCCTCACCCGCCTCGACGACGAGGCGCCGGCCCGCTCCGCCACCGTGCTCGCCCGCGAGGCGGCGCTGGTCGACCAGTTCCGCCGCCAGGGCCACCCCTTCGCCAAGGTGCTGCGGCGCGAGCCGGTGGTCGACCACGCCGCGCGCGCCATGGACGTGACCTTCGTGGTCGATCCCGGGCCGAAGGCGGTCCTCGGCCCGATCGCCGTGCGGGGCACGCAGACCGTCGATCCGGCGGTGGTGCGCTCCTTCATCTACGCCGAGCCGGGCGATCCCTACTCGCCGCAGGCCCTGTCCGACATCCGCCGCTCGGTCTCGCGCATCGAGGCGCTCGGCGGCGTGCGGGTGCGCGAGGGCACGGCGCTGGATCCCGACGGCGGCTTGCCGGTCTTCGTCGACGTCACCGAGCGCGCGCCGCACATCGTCGGCGTCTCGGCACGCTACTCGACCGTCGACGGGCCGGGCGTGCGGGCCTACTGGGCCGACCGCAACCTGTTCGGCGGCGGCGAGACCCTGCGGATCGACGCCGACCTGTCCTATCTCGGCCTCGGCACCGACTATTACGCCCGCCGCCGCAAGCTCGCCGGGATCGAGACCAACGGGCTCGGCGGGCGGCTGGCCGCGACCTTCGTGAAGCCCGCCCTGTTCGGCACCCGCAACGATCTCCTCGCCAGCGCCTTCATCGGCCGCGAGGTGCAGCAATCCTATCTCAGCGACGCCACCGGCGGCACGGTCGCGATCCGCCATCGCTTCGCCGACGCGTTCTCGGCGCAGATCGGCCTCGACGGCAGGGTCGGCTCGGACCGCGACGCGCTCGGCCGCGTCGATTACGGCTTGCTGGGCCTTAATGCCGGCGTCACCTACGATTCGACCGACAGCCTGCTCGACCCGACAAGGGGCTTTCGCGTCACCGCCTCGCTCACCCCCTATGCGGGCCTCGGCAACAGTCCGGATCTCCTGATCGCCAAGGCGCAAGGCTCGACCTACTACGCCTTCGACGACGAGGGCCGGTACATCCTGGCCGCGCGCCTCGGCTTCGGCTCGGTCAGCGGCGCGAATCTCGCCGACATCCCCGCCTCCCTGCGCTTCTTCGCCGGCGGCGGCGGCTCGATCCGGGGCTACTCGTACCGCACCGTCGGGCCGATCGGCCCCTACCAGCTGCCGATCGGCGGACGCTCGCTGCTCGAAGGCTCGGTCGAGGGCCGGATCAAGATCACCGACACGATCGGCATCGTGCCCTTCGTCGATGCCGGCACGGCCTTCGCCGGCACCCTGCCCGACTTCGACGAGCGCATCCGCGTCGCGGCGGGACTGGGCTTGCGCTACTACACCGGCATCGGCCCGATCCGGGTCGATCTCGCGGTGCCGCTGAACCCCGACAAGCAGCTCAAGCAGCCGCCGGTCGCCCTCTACATCAGCCTCGGTCAGGCCTTCTGAATGAAGCAGATGCAAGGACGCGCGCGGGAATTGTCCGCTTCCCCCCTTTCCCGGACGACTGGAGCGTCAGCGGAAGGAGATCCGGGATCCAGCATGAAAAGTCGCGAAGCGTCCGCCTGTCTGCAACGCTGCAAACAGAGAGCCGATTCGCGGCAAGTCCTCTGCTGGATCCCGGATCTCCTTCCGCTTCGCTTCAGTCGTCCGGGAAAGGGGATGAGGTTACAGCGCCTCATCACCGCCACCGTTGCGGTGATGTTTCTCGCCCTTGCCTGGCTCGGCCACGCCGCCACCGGCGAGGCGGCCGAGGGCGAGACCACGTTCCTCGGCGACCTCCTGTCCCGCGCCCTCTCGACCCCGACCTCGCGGGTCTCGGTCGGCGCCGTCGACGGGGCGCTCTCCTCCGACGCCACGATCCGCGACGTCGCCATCGCCGACCGCAACGGCGTCTGGCTGCGCCTCGACAAGGCCCGGCTGATCTGGCGCCGCACGGCGCTCCTGTCGCGCCGCCTGGAGATCGACCGGCTCGAGATCGGGCGCCTCGAAGTGCTGCGCCGCCCCCTGCCCTCCGCCACCCCGCCGTCCCAGGACAAGGAGGCCCTGCTGCCCGACCTGCCGGTCAAGGTGGTGGTGAAGGCCTTCGCGCTCAGCGACCTCGTCCTCGGCGAGCCGGTGATCGGCGAGGCCGCCCGCATCGGCGGGGCGGGTCAAGCCACCCTCGGCGACCCGCGCGAGGGCCTCGATCTCGGCTTCGGTCTGCGCCGCCTCGACAAGCCCGGCACCGTCACCCTCAAACTCGCCTACGTGCCGGATTCGTCCCGCCTGGAGGTGAAGCTCGCCCATGACGAGCCCGCCGGGGGGCTGGCCGCCCGGCTCATGAACCTGCCCGGCCTGCCGCCGGTCACCCTCGACCTCGACGGCAAGGGCACGCTCGATTCCTGGAATGCCGGCCTCGTCTTCAAGGCCGGCGAGGGCATCGGCGCCGACGGCAAGGCCCGCATCGACCGGGTCGGGGCGGAGCGGCGGATGGTGCTCGACCTCGCCTCGCGGGTCGAGGGCCTGATGCCCGGTCCCCTCGCGGCCGTGTTCTCCGGCACCACCCGCCTCGACGGCGCCTTGCGCTTCGCGGATGCCGGCGCGGTGCAGGTCGACCGGTTCGAGCTGACCTCGCGCACCGCACGCCTCGCGCTGAATGGAGGGGTCGACGCCGCGCGCAACGCCGACCTGACCCTCCAGGCTCGCGCCCTCCCGACCGAGGGCGGCGTCACCAAGGCCGGCGACTCGACCCTCGAATCGCTGATGCTCGACGCGAGCCTGAAAGGGCCGCTCGACGCGCCGGCCGTGCGCGGGACCTTGCGCGCCGCCGGCCTGTCCGCCGCGGGCAGCCGGCTCGGCCGGGCGAGCGCCGACCTCGTCGCGGAGCCGCTGCCGCGCGCTCCCGAGGGCCAGTCCTTCCGCCTCGCCGCCAATGCCGAGGTCGACGGCCTCCACCTCGCCGATCCCGCCTTGCGCCGCGCGATCGGCCCGAAGGCGTCGTTCCGCCTCGCCGGCCGGATCGACCCGAACGGCGTCGCCGATCTCGACGCGGTGACGATCGAGGCGCCGACCGCGAGCGCCCGCTACGCCGGCCGGATCGGCCGCGACGTGGTGGCGGGCACGCTGCAGGCCGAACTGCCCGACCTCGCGGCCTTCTCGCTTGCCGCCGGCCGGCCGCTCGGCGGCCGCGTCGCCGTCAAGGCGCTGCTCTCCGGCGATCCCGGCCGGGCCGGCGTGACCGCCGACGTCGAGGCGAGCACCGAAAAGCTCTTTCTCGGCACCCCCGCCCTCGACCGGACCCTCGGCCGCGAGCCGCGCTTCACCGGCCGCTTGACCCGCCTGCCCGACGGCTACGCCGTGCAGGCCGCGCGCCTGACCGGGCACGCGGTGACGGCGACGGTCGACGGTCGCGCCACCGAGACCAAGGCCGACATGACCGGCTGGGTCGATCTCGGCGACCTTGCCACCCTCGATCCCGAGCTCGCCGGCCGCGCCGCGCTCGACGCCCGCCTCACCGGCTCGCTGGAGCGGCCCGACCTCGCGCTGACTCTCTCGGCGCCCGAGGCGCGCGCCATGGGCCGCCCGGTCCGCGACCTCGCCGCCCGGGCGATGGTCACCGACGCCATCGGCGCCCTCGACGGGACCCTCGCCTTGTCCGGCCGGGTCGACGGCAAGCCGCTCGCCGGCGACCTCCACCTCGCCCGCCGCGACGCCGACTGGCTGCTCGACCGCCTCGCGCTCACCCTCGGCTCGGTGAACCTCGCGGGCCGCGCCGCCGTCGATCCCGCCTCGCGCCTCGCCGAGGGCGAGGTGACGCTCAAGGCCGGCGATCTCGACGACCTCTCGGCCCTGGCGCTCACCCGCCTGCAGGGCCGCCTCGACGCCGCGATCACCCTGTCCCGCGCCGGCGGCCGCCAGGACGCCCGGGTGCGGGCGACCGGCGAGGGCGTGCGCGGCGCCGGCGTTGCGCTCTCGCGCCTCGACGCGGACCTCGCCGGCACCGACCTCTGGACGAGCCCCCGGGTCTCCGGCCGGCTCAATGCCGACCGGCTCGTCGCCGGCTCCGAGACGATCGAGGCGATCCGCCTCGACGCCAAGCCCGCGCTCGACGGAAGCGACCTCACGCTCCAGGCCCGCGCCCGGGGCTTCGCCCTCGACGGCGCCGCGCGCCTCGTCCCGGCCGAGCATCCGCGCCTCGACCTCGCCCGTCTCAGCGCCGTGCGCGGGGCCGACCGGCTGGCGCTGGCCGGCCCGGCGACGATCACCTTCCGGGACGAGGGCGTGGCGGTGGCGGGCCTCGCGATCGCCGCCGGCTCGGGACGGGCCAGCCTCGACGGCACGATCGGCCAGCGCCTCGACCTGCGCCTCGGCCTGAAGAGCCTGCCGCTGGCGATGGCCCGCATCGCGTCGCCGAGCCTGAAT
Organism: Methylobacterium sp. 174MFSha1.1; assembly: GCF_900116815.1. Taxonomy (NCBI): domain Bacteria; kingdom Pseudomonadati; phylum Pseudomonadota; class Alphaproteobacteria; order Hyphomicrobiales; family Methylobacteriaceae; genus Methylobacterium; species Methylobacterium sp. 174MFSha1.1. The sequence continues at coordinate 115,297 of NZ_FPCB01000009.1, forward strand.
CTCTCCGGCACCCTCGGCGGCGAGGCCGTGCTCGCCGGCCCGGCCGCCAGCCCCGAGGGGCGCTACGCCTTGAGCGTCTCGCGCCTCGTGACGCCCGAGACCCGCTCCGCCGGCCTGCCGCCGATCGACGCCAAGGCGTCGGGCCGGATCGAGGACGGCCGCGCCGGCCTCGACGGTACGGTGACGGCAGGACGCGGCGTGCAGCTCACGCTGTCCGGCTCGCTCCCCGTCGAGGCCGGCGGGAGCCTGGCTCTGCGCACCCGCGGCACCCTCGACGCGGCCCTCGCCAACACGCTACTCGCCGCGGGCGGGCAGCGCCTGACCGGCCGGGTCGCCCTCGATGCGGGCGTTGCCGGCACGCTCCAGGCCCCGAAGATCGACGGCTCGGCGGTGATCACCGGAGGCAGCTTCACCGACCCGCTCCAGGGCGTGCGCCTCACCGACATCCAGGGCCGGATCACCGGTCGCGGCGACACGATCGTGATCGAGCGCCTCACCGCCGCCACCCGCAACGGCGGCACCCTCCAGGCGCAAGGCCGCGTCGCCGTCGAGCCGGCGGCGGGTTTCCCCGGCAACCTGACCATCCGGGCCGACCGGGCCGAGCTGGTCTCGAGCCCGCTGATGACCCTGATCACCGGCCTGAACCTGTCGCTGACCGGGCCGCTCGCCCGCACCCCGCGGATCACCGGCCAGGTCGACGTCGTCTCCCTCGACGTCTCGGTGCCCGACCGCCTGCCCGCCACGGTGCAGCCGCTGCCCGGCATCCGCCACGTCAACGCGCCGCCGCAGACCCGCGCCCGCCTCGCCGCGCGCGCCAGGCGCGAGGCCGCGGCGCGGCGCGGGGCCAAGGCCCCGCCCTTCCTCGCCACCCTCGACATCACGGTGAACGCCCCCGGCCGCATCGCCGTGCGCGGCCGCGGCATCGACGCCGAACTCGGCGGCGCCTTGCGGCTCACCGGCACCTCGGCGGCCCCGGTGGCGAACGGCGCCTTCGCGATGCGCCGCGGCCGGATCCAGATCGTCGGCCAGCGCCTCGACTTCGCCCGCGGCCGCCTGACCTTCGCGGGCGACCTGACGGCGCCGGAGCTCGACTTCCTGGCCCAGTCCCAGGCCGGCGACGTCACCGCCAAGATCGCCGTCACCGGCCCGGCGAACCAGCCCGACTTCGCCCTGACCTCCGAGCCGCCGCTGCCGCAGGACGAGGTGCTGTCGCGCCTCCTGTTCAAGAAGGCCTCCGGCGGTCTGTCGCCGTTCCAGGCGCTGCAACTGGCGCAGGCCGTCGCCCAGCTCTCGGGCGGGTCCGGCGGCCCCGACGTGTTCGAGAGCGCCCGCAAGGGGCTGGGCCTCGACAGCCTCGACATCCAGGCCGGATCGAAGGGCGGCGCGGCGGTCGGCCTGTCGCGGGCGCTCGGCGAGCGGGTCAATGTCGGCGTGCGCGCCGGGGCGCGGCCGGAGGACAGCGCGGCCACCATCACCTACGACGTCACCGGGCGGATCAAGGTGCAGGGCGAAGCCGGGGCGGATGGACGCACGGCCGTGGGCGTGGGAGCGGAGTGGGAGTATTGAGGCACCGAGAGGCCTGACCGCACGACGCCTCATCGCTGCCGTGCCGCGTCACCAGGGAGCAGGTGGCAGGCCACGAGCCCGATCAGTCCGGTGACGGCGGCGAAGCCGAACATGGGTGCGTAACCTGCGCCGTTCGATTCCGTCGATGCCAGCACGCCGAGGGCCGCGACGCCGAGCGCGAACCCGCCCTGACGCGCCACCATCGTGACCGCCGAGGCCATGCCTGCCGTCTCGGACCGGGCCAGCGCGACGATGGCCCCGGAGAGCTGGGGATGCGCGAGGGCCGCCCCGGCTCCGACGGCGACCATGCCGGCGAGGGCGCCGACGAAGGCCGAGGCGCCGGCCGGCGGGCTGGCGAGGGCCGCTCCTGCCAGGACCGCATTCCCAACGACGATCAGGACGAGCGCGCCCCCGAAGGCACGCCGCCAGCCAAATTTCTGCACCATGCGGCCACCCAGCGGGGGCAGCACCAGCATCGGCAGCGTCGCGGCGAGCAGCGCGAGGCCGGCCGCCTGCGCGTCCAGGCCGAAGGCCGCCAGGAGGAAGGCCGGCAGGTAGACCAGAACGGCCCAGTAGCCCACCGAGACGGCGATCAGCAGGACGATGACGGCCTGGACCGTGCGATCCGACACGAGGACCGGATCGATCAGCGGGCGAGTCCGGCCACGCTGTCTCCACGCGAAGGTCAAGGCGAGCACGAGGCCGGCGGCCAGGCTGACGAGGCACCGGACCGGGTCGCGAGCCTGGAGACAGCCCTCGATCGCGAGGCCGAGCGCAGCGGTCAGGAGGGTCAGACCGAGCCAGTCGATCGGTGTCCGGGATGCCGCCCGCCCCTCGCCGACGAGGCGCGGCACGGCGAGCGCGATGAGTGCGCAGGGCAGGACGTTGGCGAGAAAGATCGTCCGCCAGCCGAGCCAGGCGGCGAGCAGGCCGCCGAGGGTCGGCCCGAGCGCCATCGCGACACCCGACAGGATGCCGATCAGGGCGTAGGCGCGCGCCCGCAGCGAGGGTTCCGGGAAGGCGGCCGCGATCGACGCGAGGGCGCCGGTGATCAGCAGGGCCGATCCGATCCCCTGCCCGGCGCGGGCCGCCCACAGGGCGGGCGCGGTCGTGGCGAGCGCGCAGGCGACCGAGGCGGTGGCGAACACCGCGTTGCCGGCGAGCAGCGACCGGCGCCGGCCGTAGCGGTCCGCCAGGGCCCCGGCGGCCAGGAGCGCCGCGGTGAAGGCGAGGCTGTAGGCGTCGATGACCCAGGCGAGGCCCGGCAGGTTGACGGCGAGGTCGCGGCCGATCTCCGGCATGACGACCACCAGGGCGGTCACGTCGAACTGCGTCAGGAAGGCGCCCAGGCCCAGGACGCCGGCGGTGAGGCGGGCGCGCCGATCCCAGGTAACGGAGGGATCGACGGTAACGGAGAGATCGCGGGAGAGGGTCATGACCGCGATCAGCACGCGGCGACCGGTGCGAAGCAAATGAGAGTTGCAACTGCCCGGATGAACCCGTTTCATGGGGCCTACGACGATGCGCCGATTGCCTCCCTTCCCCGGTCTCGTGGCGTTCGACGCCGTGCTGCGTCACGCCAGCGTGACGCGCGCCGCCTCCGAACTCGGCCTGACCCAGAGCGCGGTCAGCCACCGCCTGCGCGGGCTGGAAGAGCATTTCGGCGTCCCCTTGCTGGAGCGGCTCAATCCGGGCCTGAGGCCGACGCCGGCGGGCGAGCGTCTCGCGCGCGACGTCGCCCCGCTGCTCGAGACGCTGGCGGGGTTGCGGGAGCGGGTGTCGGGCGAGCGGGACGCGCGGCCGTTCCGGATCGGCGTCAGCGGCGCTCTGCTCGCCTGGTGGCTCTCGCCACGGCTTCCGGACCTGATCGCGGCGTTTCCGGACCGCACGATCGAGGTGACGACCTGGGAGAGCCGGCTCTGGGACGGCAAGCCGGGCATGATGCCGGACGAGGCCGATCTGGCGCTGCTCTGGATTCCCCGCGCGATGCAGGAGACCGGCCGGCGCGAGGTGCCGTTTCCGGCCGAGACGGTCTTCCCGGTCGCCGCCCCCGCGCTCCGCCGCGCCGGCCTGGGGGAGGATTGGCGCCGGCTGCCGCTGCTCGCCAAGGGGCAGGCCGCCGACGCCGGCGGCGGCGAATGGTCCTGGGCGACGTGGCTCGGCGACGAGGGGCGGCGCACGCCCGCGATGCGCTTTTGCGATATCGGCGGGGCCCTGCACGCGGCGCAGGACGGCAGCGGCGTCGTGCTCGCCCGCTCGCTCCTCGTCGCCGATGCGCTCCGGCGGCGCCGGCTGACCCGGCTGGTGCGACGGGCCGAGATGCGGCCCTGCTCCAAGATCCAGGTGGCGCGCTGGAGCGATCAGGCCGACGACGTCGCCCCCGCGATGGCGGCGTGGCTCGTCGCGGCTGCGGAACGGACCCTCGCGCGGTGAGCAGTCACCCGGCCTCCGGCGGCGTCATGAGGTGATGCCCCGTCTCCCGCTGGAACGCCGCCCCTACTCCCAAGCACAGCGCATCGTCGTAGGGCTTGCCCACCACCTGTGCGGCCACCGGCAGGCCGGTGCGGCCCAGCCCAGTCGGCAGCATCAGGGCCGGAAGACCCGTGTAGTCGAACAGCATCGTGTTGCGCGGCAGCACCGCCTGGAGCGGGTGGGCCTCGCCGTTCACCTCGATCGTGAGGGTGTCGAGGGACGCCGCCTCGCCGCCGAGCCCTGGGGTCACCAGCACGTCGACATCGCTCAGGGCGTCGAGCACCTGCGCGAGCACGACCGGCCGCCGGCGCAGGGCGCGCAGGTAGTCGGTGGCGGTAAAGAGCCGGCCCTGCTCCATCCGGGCGCGGGCGCCGGGATCGAGGGCCGCGGCCCGATCGAGGTCGGGCTCCTGGAGCGCGGCGAGTTCCGCCATCACGATCGTGTAGCCGTCCTGGTGCGCGGTGGCGACCGGCCCGAGATCGACCGGCACGAGGCGGGCGCCCTGCCGTTCCAGCTCCCGCAGCATCGCCTGCCAGGCGACGAGCACGGCCTCGTCCTGCATCGACGTGAACCAGCCGTCGGGCACGCCGACCCGCAAGCCCGACAGCCCCCGCGCCCGGGTCGCATCGTAGCGGCCCGCGGCGTGCGGGTCGGCGCCGTCGGGCCCGGCGATCCAGGGCATCACCCGGGCGAGATCCGCGGCCGAGCGGGCCATCGGGCCGACATGGTCGAGGGTCCAGGACAGGGGCGCGACGCCGGTCCGCGGCACCAGCCCGCGTGTGGCTTTAAGGCCGGTGATGCCGCACCAGGCCGCCGGCACCCGGATCGAGCCGCCGGTATCGGTACCGAGCGCGAGCGGCAGCAGCCGGGCGGCGAGCGCGCTTCCCGAGCCGGTGGAGGAGCCGCCGGTCCAGCGCGTCCGGTCCCACGGGTTGGCGACCGCGCCGTAGCGCGGGTTGTGGGCAGAGCCGCAGGCGAATTCGGTGGTGGCGAGCATGGCGAGCGGAATCGCACCGGCCGCCTTGAGGCGCGCCACCACGGTCGCGTCGTCTCGCGCCACCCGGGCGCCGGTGAGGCGGGAGCCGCAGGTGACGGGCGCGCCGGCGCAGTCGATGATGTCCTTGATGCCGAAGGGGACGCCTTCGAGGGGGCGGGCCTGCCCCGCCCGGATGCGCCGGGCGCTCTCCTCGGCCGCCTCGTCCGCGCCCGGCACCGGGGCCAGGACCGCGTCGCGGCCGGACGGGTGGCGGGCGATGCGCTCGCGGAGGCTCGCGACGAGTGCCACCGGGTCGGTCGTCCCCGCCGCGTAGGCGGCCTGGAGCGCGCCGATCCCGTAGGTGTGGAGCGGGCCGTCCGCGACGGGCGGCAGGGCCGGCACGATCGGCTCCGCCTCCGTGGTCGCGCCGGCGGCCTCGCGCAGGCGCTGCTCGGCCTGGGCCGGCTCGGGCGCGTCCCGCTCCCACGCCGAGGGCAGGTCCCGGGCCGGGGCCGGCTCCGCCACCGTGCCGGCCAGGATGGTGCGGGCGAGCAGCGCGTCGGAGACGGTCACGCGGCGACCCCTTGACGATCTTGGACGCGATCCTGCCGGCAGGCCATCAGCGGCTGGATCCGCGTGCCGAAGGTGTCGAGGCCTTCGAGGAAGTCGTCAAAGGTCAGCATGATGCCCTTCACCCCCGGCACCGATGCCGCCTCGTCGAGCATCCGCGCCACCTTGGCGTAGGAGCCGACGAGGGTCCCCATGTTGAAGTTCACCGCACCCTCGGGAAGGTTCATCCAGGTCGCGGTCGAATCGGCCGAGGCGTTCTTGTCCTGGGTGCTCTGGTCGAGCATCCAGGCCAGGGCCGCGACGTCGGCGCCCTGGCGGTAGGCTATCCAGCGTGCTTCCGCCGCCGCGTCGGTCTCGTCGGCGATCACCATCATCAGCACGTAGGAGCCGACGTCGCGGCCGGTCTTGGCGGTGGCTTCGATCAGCCGGGCGCAGGTCGATGCGCAGGCCGTCGGCGTGTTGAGGCCGGTGCCCAGCACGAAGTTGTAGTCGGCGTAGGTGGCGGCGAATTCCATGCCGCGCCCGCTCTGCCCGGCGGCGACGATCGGGATCGGGCCCGACGGCGCGGGCTTCATCATGCAGCCCTCCATCCGGAAATGCTCGCCCTGGAAGTCGGAGTGGCCGGTCTCCCACAGCTCCTGCATCACCCGGACGTACTCGGTGGAATAGTCGTAGCGGTAGCCGAAATAGTCGTCGCCGGGCCACAGGCCCATCTGCGCATACTCCGCTTTCTGCCAGCCCGAGACGATGTTCACCCCGAAGCGGCCCGGGGCGATCGAGTCGATCGTGGTCGCCATCCGGGCGACCAGGGCCGGCGGTAGGGTCAGCACCGCGGTCGAGGCGAAGAGCTTGATCCGCTCCGTCACCGCCGCGAGGCCGGACATCAGGGTGAAGGATTCGAGGTTGTAGTCCCAGAACTCGGTCTTGCCGCCGAACCCGTGCAGCTTGATCATCGAGAGGGCGAAATCGAGCCCGTAGCCCTCCGCCTTCTGCACGATCGCCTTGTTGAGGGCGAAGCTCGGCTTGTATTGCGGGGCCGCCTCCGAGATCAGCCAGCCGTTGTTGCCGATCGGGATGAACACGCCGACATCCATGCGAAAAGCTCCGGGTTCCGGTGGGCGGCCGGGAGGCCGTCCGGAGGGGCTTTGCAGGATCGGGGCCGTTTTCAGGCCTTGCTCAGCGCACTCGTGATATCGGTGCGGGCGAAATCGTCGCCGATGAACAGCAAGGGGCATCCACGCGCCTTGGCCAGCGCGTAGGCGAAACAGTCGCCCATGTTCAGGCCGGCCGGATGCACGCCCTTGCCCCACTTCGCGTACGCGGCGGCGCAATCGTAGGCCACGGCTGCCGTGACGGGGATGACATCAAACGCGAGATCGTCGATCAAATTTCTTACCGTGTCGCCGACATTCCGCCGCTCCGAGACGATCATGGCTTCTGCCAACGTGCCTGCCGAGATGAGAACATCGAACTCAGTGGCAATCATGGTCATGCATGCAGTGGCGTATACCTCACCCTTGACGATCGCTATGAGCGCAGACGTATCGACGACTATCACGCCGGTAGACCGTCATCGTCATAGAGAAAATCTTGGCTTCGAGCGGCTGACGGTCCCGGCGTTATCTTCGCGCGGCCCTCTTCTCGCGCTGCCGCGAGGATTCGCTCCCGCTCAGCCACGGATTGTGGTGCCTTGACCGGCACCAACCGCACAGCGGCCCGACCTTGGCGGGTGAGAATGACCTCGTCTCCGGTTTCTGCGCGCCGCACAAGGTCGGCTAATTGTCCTTCCGCTTCCCCCACAGAGATCTTCATGAGCGTCATCCCGATTCGTACCCAGGCAAGAAATTGGACCGTGCTGCGGCCGCATTCAACATGCCCGTCGCGGTGATCCGATCCGTGTCAGATGCCGACTTGACTCGTTGAAGAACGTATCACCTGCCGTAACGATCGTCTCGCAATCCCAGGATCGCACCATGCCTCGCCCCACCATCCGGATCGCTCACGACCTCGAGGCGGACGTCTGGTACGTGCAGACGAGCGACGTGGACGGCTTGAGCGCTGAGGCGCCAACCGCGAACGCTCTCATCGCCCGCATCCCGGTCATGGCCGCCGACCTGCGCGACGAGGACGAGCCCGTCCCGGTCGAGGTCGTGATCGCCTAGCGCCCCCGCCGCGCCGTCAGCACCGAGGCCCCCAGCACCGCCAGGCTCACCGCCCCGATCAAGAGGGTCGAGATCGCGTTGATCTCCGGGGTCACGCCCAGCCGCACCTGGCTGTAGAGGCGCATCGGCAGGGTGGTGGCGCCCGGCCCCGAGACGAAGCTCGCGATCACGAGGTCGTCCATCGACAGGGTGAAGGCCAGCAGGAAGCCGGCGATCACCGCCGGGGCGATGAGCGGCAGGGTCACGGTGCGAAACACCGCGACCGGCGCCGCACCGAGGTCGGCGGCCGCTTCGAGGAGCGAGCGATCGAGGTGGCGCAGGCGCGCCTGCACCACGACGGCGACGAAGCACAACGTGAAGGTCGCATGCGCGATCACGATGGTCCAGAAGCCGCGGGGAATCCCGAGCCCCACGAAGAGCAGCAGCAGCGACAGGCCGGTGATCACCTCCGGCATCACCATCGGGGCGTAGACGAGCCCGGTGAGGAGCGGCCGGCCGGGGAAGCGCCGGCGCCCGTCCAGCGCCAGAGCCGCCAGCGTGCCGAGCACCGTCGCCAGACCCGCCGAGGCCAGGGCGACCTTGAGGGTCACGAGGGCGGATTCGACCAGCGGCCCGTTGTCGAGGAGGCTCGCGTACCATCGCGTCGAGAATCCGGCCCAGACGGTGACGAGGCGCGACGCGTTGAACGAGTAGACGACGAGCAGCAGGATCGGCCCGTACAGGAAGGCCATCCCGAGGCCGAGCGCGGCCCAGGCGAGCGGGTGGGCGCGGTGCATCTCAGGGGCGCTCCAGGCGGCGCGATTCGGCCTCGCGGAACAGCACCACCGGGCCCGCCACGATGACGAGCAGCACCACTGCCACCGCGGAGGCGAGCGGCCAGTCGCGGTTGGAGAAGAACTCGCTCCACAGGACCCGCCCGAGCATCAGGGTGTCGGGCCCGCCGAGCAGGTCCGGGATGATGAACTCGCCGGTGATCGGGATGAAGCACAGGAGCGTGCCGGCGACGAGGCCGGGCCACGACAGGGGCAGCGTCACGGTGCGGAAGGCGGAAAGCCGGCTCGCCCCGAGGTCGCGGGCGGCCTCGATCAGCCCGCGGTCGAGCCGCTCCAGCACTGCGTAGAGCGGCAGAACCATGAAGGGCAGGTAGGCGTAGACCACCCCGATCATCACCGCCGCCGGGGTGTTGAGGATCTCGACCGGCTTCGCGATCAGCCCGAGCGCCAGCAGCGCCTGGTTGAGGAGCCCGTCGCTCTTGAGGATCGCGATCCAGGCATAGACCCGGATCAGGAAACTCGTCCAGAACGGGATCACCATCAGGGCGACGAGGAGCGGCTGCCAGGCTTTCGGCGCCCGCGCCATGGCGTAGGCGATCGGGTACCCGACGAGGATCAGCAGCGCGGTCGCGGAGAGCGCCACCGCGAGCGAGGTCAGGCCCGCCTCGAGGTAGAGCGGGTCGGCGATCAGCGTGCGGTAATTCTCGAAGTCGAGGGCGGCGAGCACGTCGGACCAGCCGGCGAGGCCCATGTCCCAGGCGAGCACCGGCGTGTAGGGCGGCAAGGCCGTCGCCGGGTCCGACAGGCTGATCTTGACCACCACCAGGAACGGCAGGCCGAAGAAGGCGAGGAGCCAGAGGAGCGGGACCGCCGGCAGGCGTAACCGCCGCAGGGCCTCGCGCAGGCGCGCCCTCATGCGGCCTCCGCCGGCAGCAGCGACGCGGCCTCGGGGGCGAAGGCGAGATGCACCGGAGCGCCGACGGCCGGCCCGGCGCCGGGAGGGCTCGAGGCGCGCAAGCTCCTCCCGTCGGCGAGGCCGACCCGGTAGAGGATCTTGTCTCCGAGATAGGTCGCGTCGAGGAGCGTGCCGGCGAGGCCCTCGCTCCCGAGGGTCAGGCGCTCGGGCCGCAGGGCGAGCAGGCCCGGGGTGCCCGCCGGCCCGGCGCCGTGGTGGTCGAAGGCCCGCAGAGGACCGAGCGGCGTGTCGAGCCCGCGCAGGGCCCCTGCCCCGCCCTCCCCGAGCCGGCCCTCGATCAGGTTCACGTCGCCGAGGAGGCCGGCGACGTAGCGGGTGGCTGGGCGCTCGTAGAGGTCGGCCGCCGGCCCGACCTGGACCAGCCGGCCCGCCGCCATCACGCCGATGCGGTCTGCGAGCACCATCGCCTCGGCGGGATCGTGGGTGACGACCACGAAGGTGGTGCCGAGCCGGCGCTGGAGCGCCCGCAGCTCGGCTTGCGTCTCCTCCCGCAACGCGCGGTCGAGGGCGCCGAGGGGCTCGTCGAGGAGCAGCACCCGGGGGCGCTTGGCGAGCGCCCGGGCGAGCGCCACCCGCTGGCGCTGGCCGCCGGAGAGCTGGTCGGGCCGGCGGGCGGCCAGGTGGTCGAGCTGGACGAGCCGCAGCATCTCGGCGACCCGGGCGGCGATCTCGGACTTCGGCAGGCCCTCCCGCTCCAGCCCGTAGGCGATGTTCCCCGCCACGTCCCGGTGCGGGAACAGGGCGTAGGACTGGAACATCATGTTGACCGGCCGGCGGTGCGGCGGCACCCCGGCGAGGTCCTGCCCGTCGAGCAGGATGCGCCCGGCGCTTAGGCTCTCGAAGCCGGCAATCATCCGCAGCAGCGTGGACTTGCCGCAGCCGGACGGCCCGAGCAGGCAGAACACCGCCCCGGGTTCGAGGTCGAGGCCGACATCGGCAACGGCGAGGTGGTCGCCGAAGCGCTTCGAGACCGCCTCGAAGCGGAGGCGGCCGGTGGCGGGCGAGGTGGTGGGGAGGGAAGGCGTCGTCACGTCGTCCGGGCGGCGCGGGCGGGCGGGAGCCCGACATCTAGCGCGGGAGGGCCGGGTCCGGGAAGGGCCGACGCGCGGGCGCGTCCCGCGCGAGCGATCAGCCTTATTCCACCGACGGAAAACAGCTTGACCGTGATAACGGTCAATTTGGTGCCCTCGCCCCTTCAGACCAAGGTCGGGTGCCGTAGCAGCTTGCAACATAGCAAAGGGCGTGCATTGATGAGGACGACACGCGTCGATGCCGTTCACTGCGTCCACTGGCCTGAACGGCGTCCGCATCTCCTCCCGAGACGTGTCGCAGACTTGGCGTCTCTCTCCGTGCTGGGGAGGGGCGCCTTTGTTTGCGGTGGCAGCGGCGCTGCCGGGAGCAAAGGCCTGCTCGATGGGCCCGCGAGCGATGCTACACCCTCCGGGTCATTCCGGGGCCGCGCAGCGGAGCCCGGAATCCAGACCCGCGGATGGTTCAGGAGAGGGCGGACACCGTGCCGTTTTATCCTGTGGCACCTAAGTGTCTGGATTCCGGGCTCCGCTGCGCGGCCCCGGAATGACGCGGAGGATGTCGAAACCGGCGGGCGAGTCGGACGGGCTCACACCTTGCGACTGGTGGCGTCAGCCCGCCCACGAGGTTCGCCGCCTCAGTGCGCGTCCGCCCCCGCCCCGCCCGGGCGCGGCCGGCGGATCATCGGCGTGGCGCAGGTCATCAGGACGAACAGCACCGTCAGCATCAGGAATACGTCGGAGAAACTCATCAGGAGCCCCTGCATCCGCACGGTGTTCATCATCGCCTTCAGCGCCATGGCGTCCGGGTTGCCGGCGAGCCCGGCAAAGCCCTTGGCCATGCTGTCGAGGCGCTCCAGCACCATCGGGTTGGTCCAGGTGAAGCGCTCGTGCAGGCGGGCGAGGTGCAGGTCCCAGCGGTCGTTGAGCGCGGTGTTGATCAGCGCGAGACCCACCGCCCCGCCGAGGTTGCGGGTGAGGTTGTAGAGGCCCGACGCGTTCTTCATCCGGGCCGGCGGCAGGGTGCCGAGCGCGATGTTGTTGATCGGGATCATGCACAGCATCAGCGAGCAGCCGCGCAGGACCTGCGGCACCAGCAACTCGTAGAAGTCCCAGTCCTTGGTGATGCCGGTGACGATCCAGGTGCCGGCGGCGAACCCGGTGAACCCGATCGCCATCATGATCCGCGGGTCGACCTTGCCCGAGAGGCGCCCGGCGATCGGAGCGGTGGCGAACATGCACAGGCCTGAGACGAACATCGTCTCGCCGATCTGGAGCGCCGAGTAGCCGCGCACCCGGCCGAGATAGACCGGATAGAGGTAGGTCAGGCCGTAGAGCCCGATGCCCATGACGAAGCTGAACAGGCAGCCAGCGGCGAAGTTGCGGTCGGAGAAGGCGCGGAGATCCACGATCGGCTGCTCGGCGGTGAGCGCGCGCCAGAAGAAGCCGATGCAGGTCACCCCGCACACGATCGCGGCCAGAAAGATTGCCTCCTCCTGGAACCAGTCGTGGGTCGGGCCCTCCTCCAGCACGTATTCGAGGCAGCCGAGGAACGCCGCCATCAGGGCGAGGCCGGTCCAGTCGAAGCGCTTGAGCAGGTCGAGGTTCGGCTTGTCGAAATCGACCAGGAAGTAGGTCGAGACCGTGACGAAGATGCCCGGCACGATGTTGACGAGGAAGAGCCAGTGCCAGTTGAACAGGTCGGTGAGGTAGCCGCCGACCGTCGGGCCGATGGTGGGGGCGAGGGTCGCGACGAGGCCGATCATCGGCGAGACGATGCTGCGCTTCGAGGCCGGGAAGATGGTGAAGGCTGAGGCGAACACCGTCGGGATCATGCCGCCGCCGATGAAGCCTTGGGCGGCGCGCCAGACGATCATCTCGCCGATCGTCGACGAGGTGGCGCACATCAGGCTCATCAGGGTGAAGCCGCCGGCCGAGATCACGAACATCCAGCGGGTCGAGAGCACCCGCGACAGGGTGCCGGAGAGCGGGATCGAGATCACCTCGGCGATGAGGTAGCTCGTCTGCACCCACGGGATCTCGTCGGCGGAGGCCGAGAGGCCGGCCTGGATCTCGGCGAGCGAGGCCGAGACGATCTGGATGTCCAGGATCGCCATGAACATCCCGAACACCATGCAGACGAACGCCACCATGCGGCGGCGGTCGATCGGTGCGTCGGCGGGCGCGGGGGTCGCGGCCATGGTGGGAGTGCCTGTTCGATTAAAGAGACGTGTCTGCTTGCTCGTCCTGGAGACGGTAAGGCACATCTCCCCTCTCCCACACGGGAGAGGGGATCCCGCGCTCTACTTTTACCAGGATAGATCAGCGTAAACTGTATGCGCGGCAGAGGACCTGTGATGTCGCCCTGCCTCAGCGGCCGGCCGTCCGCACCGATGCCGGGCCGGCCTGCTCCGACACCGCCTGATGCGGCTCGATCGGCGCCGGCGGCTTGGTCTCGTCGAGGCCTCTTGTGTCGACCCGCACCACCACCGAGAGACCCGGCCGCAGGAGGCCTTCGCGGGCGACCGCCTCCGGCACCCGCACCCGCACCGGCAGACGCTGGACGATCTTGGTGAAGTTGCCGGTGGCGTTGTCCGGCGGCAGTAGGCTGAACACCGAGCCGGAGGCCGGCGACAGGCTCTCGACCGTGCCGACGATGTCGCGGTCGGGCCAGGCATCCACCCGGATATGGACCGGCTGGCCGACCCGGACCCGGCCGAGCTGGGTCTCCTTGAAGTTGGCGTCGACCCGGGCGCTCTGGAGCGGCACCAGGGCGGCGATGCGCGAGCCCGGCGCCACGTAGGCCCCGGCCTCCGTCGCCTTGTTGCCGATCACCCCGTCGAAGGGGGCACGCAGGACCGTGAAGGACAGGTCGCGCTTGGCCCGGTCGACCGCGGTGCGCAGCTCGGCGGCCAGGTTCTCGGCCTCCTTGGTCTGCGCCTCCAGCACCGCGACGTTGGCCTGGAGGGCGATCAGGTTGGCCTCGGCGCCCTTCACGGTGGCGTCCTGGCGGTCGCGGTCGGCGCGCGACTGCTCCAGCCGCGCCTTGGCGGCGAATTCCGATTGCGCGAGGAGCTGCTGGCGCTGGTAATCGGCCGCGGCCCGGACCTGATCGGCCTTGGCGGCGTCGATCTGGGCCCGGCCCTGGAGCACCTGGGCGCGGGCCGCCTCGGCCTGGCGGGCGATGCGGGCGATGGTGCTGCCTTGCGTCGCCAGCTTGTCCTCGGCGGCCTTCAGCGCCAGGCGGTAATCGCCATCCTCGATCCGCGCGATGACGTCGCCGGCCTTGACCGCCTGCCCGTTCACCACCGGCACCGCCTCGAGGTAGCCCGAGACCTTGGCGGCGAGCGTCGAGATGTCGGCCTGGACGTAGGCGTCGTCGGTCGAGACGAAGAAGCGGCCGGTCGTCCACCATTCGTGGCCCGCATAGGCGCCGTAGGCCCCACCACCGAGGACGAGCGCGGCGAGGATCAGCCGGCGCAGGGGGCGCTTGCGCTTCGCCGGCGGTGCGGTAGCCGGTGCCGCCGGCACGGCAGCCGCCGCCGGGGGCGCGCCCTTGGGAGCCGCCTCGCCGGCGGGCCGGCCCTGCGCGTAATCGTCTCGAAACGCCATCGTCGTCCACCCGTCGCCGCCATCATCCGTGCGAATCGGTTGACGGCTCTCGAACGGCCACGATACTACGTTGACCGAACCGTTCGGTCAATCGATGCTGTGTGCGCTGCGGCACACCGGTTGAACCGGGCCGGTCGCACACCCACAATGGCGAAAGCCCCCTCCCACGGCCCCGATCATGAGCGACGCTCCCCTCGTCTCCACCGACACCGACAAGCGCCGCCAGATCCTGGACGGGGCCCGCGAGGTGTTTCTCGCCAGCGGCTTCGACGGGGCCAGCATGGGGGCGATCGCCAAGGCGGCCGGCGTCTCGAAGGGCACGCTCTACGTCTACTTCGAGAGCAAGGAGGCGCTGTTCGAGGCGCTGACGATCGAGGAGAAGCGGACGCTGGCGGAGAACATCTGCCGCCTCGACCACGACGACCCCGACGTCGCCGCGGTGCTGCGCCGCCTCGGCACCAGCCTGATGGAGGCGATGGTGCGGCCCGACCACATCGCCTCGGTCCGGATGGTGATCGGCGCGGCGGAAAAGTTCCCGCGCTTCGGCCGGGCCTTCTACGAAGCGGGACCGCTGCTCGGCCGGGCGCGGTTGCGCGCCTATCTCGACGCCCAGGTCGCCGCCGGCCGCCTGCGCGCGATGGATTCCGACCTCGCCGCCCGCCACTTCTTCGACCTCTGCGCCGCCACCACGATGCGCCGGCTGCTCTTCTCCGTCGGCGACCCGCCGACCGAGGCCGAGACGACCTACTGGATCGCGGAAGCCGTGCGGGTGTTCCTCGCGGCCTATGGGCCGGTGGGGCGGTAGGTCGGTCCCCCTCCTGCTGAGCCTTGAGGAAATGTCCATGCTCCACGTCATCCCGGGGCCGCGCAGCGGAACCCGGGATCCATAACCGCTAGCGGTACCGGACGAGGCGGGGTGCGTTCCGACCTCCTCTGGATCGTCAGCGGTTATGGATCCCGGGTTCTCGCCTCTCGGCGAGCCCCGGGATGACCCGGAGGGTCATGGATCGACGGTCCTGCTCGACCTGTCCGCGCCTCGAGCGAGCCCTCCTCCCCTCTCCGCGTGCCAAGCCCGTCACCGGACCGCCTCCGGCCTCCAGTCCGCGCGGGGTATCGCGCGTGATTTCCTCCCGCGGCCGCTTCGTCAGCCCCGCCGCGAGCGTCGCCGATCGTCAGGCGGCCCGCACGGCGGAGAGGAAGCGGGCGACCTCCTGATTGAGATGCCCGGACTGGTGCGAGAGTTCGGACGCGGCTCCGAGCACCTGGCCGGCGGCCGATCCGGTCGCTTCGGCCGCGAGGGCGACGCCGGCGATCCCTCCGGTCACGTCGCTGGTCCCGGCCGCCGCCTGAGTCACGTTGCGAACGATCTCCAGCGTGGCCACGCCCTGCTGCTCGACGGCCGCCGCGATCGAGGTCGCGACCGTGCTGATCTGCTGGATGCGCGCGCCGACGCCGCCGATCGCCCTCACGGCCTGGTCCGTCGAACTCTTGATCTGGGCGATCTGGCTCGCGATCTCGTCGGTCGCCTTCGCGGTCTGGGTCGCGAGCTCCTTCACCTCGGTGGCGACGACGACGAAGCCCCGGCCTGCCTCACCGGCCCGCGCCGCCTCGATCGTGGCGTTCAAGGCCAGGAGGTTGGTCTTCGAGGCGATGGTCGAGATCATCGCGACCACGTCGCCGATCCGCGCGACCGCGGTGCTCAACGCATGCACGAGATCCGCCGTTCGGCTCGCCTCGTCCACCGCGTTGCGCGCCAGGTCGGACGAGCCGGCGACCTGCCGGCCGATCTCCTGCACGGAGGAGCCGAGTTCCTCGGCCGCCGCCGCGACGGCCCTGACATTGGAGGCGGCCTGGTCGGCGGCGTTGCTCACGAGCATGGACTGGCCGGCGGTCTCGCTCGCCGTCGAGGTCATGTCGGTCGCCGTCGCCTGAAGCCTCTGCGCGGCTCCGGTGATCGTCGCGACCGCGTCTCCGGCGATCGACTGGAATCCTGCGATCAGGGCTTCGAGCTGCCCGGCCCTGTTCAGCCGGCGCGCCTGGTCCGCCTCGTGCTCGCCCTGGAGGTGCCGGCGCTCGATGGCGTTGTCGCGAAACACCAGGACCGCGCGGGCCATCGCGCCGACCTCGTCCGTCAAGGCCGCCTCCGGCACGGAGAGGTCCGTCCGCCCTTCGGCGAGGCCGTTCATGGCGACGCGGAGGCTCGCGAGCGGCCGGATGACGGAGCGCACGATCAGCCAGATCACCAGGGCGACGATTGCGGTCAGGGCGCCGGCTCCCAGCAGGAGCTTCGCGGCCTGCGACCAGACGATATCCATGAGGTCGTCGATGTACAGCCCGGTGCCGAACACCATTCCCCAGGGCGCGTAGGACCGGAAGACGCTGAGCTTGGGCGCCGGCGCGCCGCCGCCGGCGCGGTTCCAGGAGTAGGTGACCGTGGCCGTCCCGTCCCGGATCGCGCGCGGCAAGACGTCGGCGATGAACGGGAAGCCGTCGCGATCCTTCAAGCCCGAGAGGTTCCGGCCTCGCAGCTTGGGATCGGGATGCGCCAGCGCCACGCCCGCGGTGTCGAACACGAAGATGTAATCGCCCTTGCCGAACCGCATCGCGCCCACGGCCTCCAGGGCCATCCTCCGCGCGGCGTCATCGCTGATCTCGTTGCGTGATGCCCGGTCGCGGAAGTCGGCGATGATGGCCCCGGCGGATTGCGTCAGCGCCTCGATCTGAGCTTTGCGCAGATCGAACATCACTTGATACTGTGCGTAGAGCGATACCGTACCCAGGGCGACGAGACTGAGCGCCGTCAGAACGACGATCATATTCAGCCGGGTGGCGATCGTGAAATTCATCACAATTTCCTTAATTGCAATTTAAATTTCATCCTATCATGAGGAGATAAAAATTCAGGTTACCCAGCGTTCGAGGAATGTATAGAGGATTTTAATCCAATAATCTGAAGCTTCTAAGATCATTGATCCCGAGCGGATGTCATTTCGCAACGTCACGCTGATGGGCGAAAACGCAAGCCGAGCGCCCCCGGATGGACGAAACCGAGGCGAAGCCGCCTGACCGGCGGCGATCGACGGTGTCACTCCTGCCCGTTCATCAGCCCGGTGATCGCCGTACGGGCGACCGCACAGTCGTGCCGGACATCCCGCCCATCACACGAAGCGCGACCCCGACGCTCCCCGCCGGGTGCGAGTACCCATAATCCAGCACATCGCTCGACCGTGATCATCCGGCAGGGTTCGGCGGCACAACCTCGCCCTCCGCGAGGAGCGAAGGCGGTGCGTCGCAAGAGCGGGTCGGCGCAAGTCTGGAAGACGGAATGGCCGTCGTCGAAGGGGCGGGGTCCGGGGCCTGGCCCCTCTCGGCATGCCAGGCGGCGAGAAGCGCCGCCTCCTCGCCCGCCGTCAGGCCCGTCACCGAACCACCCCCGGCCTCCAGCCAGCGCAGGGTGTCACGGGCGGTCTCCTCCAGCGGCCGCGGCGCCAGCCCCGCCGCGAGCACCGGCGCAACGTCGCGGGAGGCGTCGCCGATCGTGTCCGGCAGTGGGAGCGGCAGGGAGAACGGGCCGGATTCGCGCCCCACGCCGTGGCGGTCGAGGAAGGCCGGATCGACCCAGGTGATTTTGTACGACCCGCCGAGGGCGACAGCGCAGCGATCGAGGAAGGCCCGGCGGGTGCAGGCCGGTGCCACCGCGTCGTATGTGCCCAAGAGGCCGCCTTGCGCCGCGCGGAGGATCCAGCCCGCGAGGTCGCGCGCGTCGACCAGTTGGACCGGATCCTCCGGTTCGGCCGGCGCCAGCACCTCGCCGCCCCGGGCGAGCCGGGCGACCCAGTAGGGGAACCGCCCGGTCGGATCACCCGGGCCGACGATCAGCCCGGCGCGGCAGATCAGGGCGCCGCCACTGAGAGCCCGCTCGCAGGCGACCTTGGCGGCGCCGTAGGGACTATCCTCCGCGGGTGCGAGAAGCGGCGCCGTATCGGCCCGCTGTCCCCTGGTCACGGTGTCGGCGTAGACGCTCGTCGTCGACACGAAGGTCCAGTGCCCGACGCGGCCGTCGAGTGCCGCCAGCGCCCGCCGGACCTGATCGGGATTGCGGGCCACGTCCACGGCCGCGTCGAACCGCTCCCGGGCGAGCCCCGCCAGCCCGTCCGCCCGGTCACGGTCGACGGCGATGAAGCGGGCACCCGGCGGGGCGGCGCCTGAGAGGCCGCGCGCGGCGCAGGTCACCGCGTGGCCGAGCCCGAGCGCGTGCGCGGCGATGGCCCGCCCGAGGAACTGCGTGCCGCCGAGCACCAGCAGCCGCATGCCGATCCCTTTCCGTGAACGGCGCGATGCAAGTCGCCGCCGCCACGACAGATACCAGCCGGAGACACGATCGCAACGTATGATTTACCAGACGATTCTTGCGTCATGACTGGACGTCTGCAAGTCTATGAGCCGATGCCGCCGTCCGTCCGGGGCGGGACACGGCAGGTCCGATCCGGAGCCGTGATTCCATGGTCTGGCGTCTGGCCGTCATCGTCGCCGTGGCGGGTTTGTGCATGACGGGACAGGTCGCGCAGGCGGGCCGGGTCCGCGGCGTGCCGCTTCCGGACAACGTCTCGGTCGCGGCGGCACCCGATTCCGCTCCGCAACCGGCCGGGTCGTTCCTGGGCGCCTGGATCGGCACCTGGAGCGGCAGCATTCCCCACGTGCTGATCGTCGAGCGGGTCGACCCGGACGGCAAGGGCGCGCAGGTCGTCTACGCCCTCGCCGCTTCCCCAGACTACGGCATCGAGAGCCAGTGGTCGCGCCGGCGGGCGATCATCTCCGGCACGACGCTGACGCTCGAAGGCGCGGTCCCCGCGACCTACACCCTCGATGGCGACACCCTGCGGGCGACCTACCAACCCGTGCGGGATTACGCCCGCATGCGCCGGGCCGCCCTGTCCGACCTGACGGAGGCGGCGACCGGCCTCGACTGGTCGGAGCCGCGGAAGGTCTTCGTCGACGGCCCGGTCGAGAACGGCGCGACGACGCGGCTCGAAGTGGCGTTGTTCCGCCCGTCCGGCCCAGGCCCGTTTCCCCTCCTGGTCTTCAACCACGGCTCGACCGGCCTCGGGCGCGACCCGGCCCGCTTCACTCAGACCTATTGGTCGTTTCCGCTGGCCGACGAGCTCGTCCGCCGGGGATGGATGGTGGCGTTTCCGCAGCGGCGCGGGCGCGGCCGGTCGGACGGCCTCTATGACGAGGGGTTCGATCCCGACCGGAGCCGGGGCTACACCTGCGACGCGCCGATCGCGCTCGCGGGGGCGGAGCGGGCGCTCGCCGATGTCGCGGCCGCCGTGACGGCGTTGCGGCGGCGGGACGACGTCGCCGCGGGACCGATCCTGATCGGCGGCCAGTCGCGCGGCGGCGTCCTTTCGATCGCGTTCGCGGGGCGGCACCCGGATCTCGTCCGCGGCGTGGTGAATGTCGTCGGCGGCTGGCTCGGCGAGGCCTGCGGCAGCGCCGCCGAGGTCAACGCGACCCTGTTCCGCATCGGCGGCGCCTTCCCGGGCCCGACCCTCTGGCTCTACGGCCATCGCGATCCCTACTATTCCGTCGCGCATAGCCGCCGGAACTTCGAGGCGTTTCGCGCCGCCGGCGGCACCGGCGAGTTCCTGGCCTTCGACGTGCCGGGCGGGGTCGGTCATGCAGTCGGCTGGTATCGGGAGCTGTGGCAGGAGCCCGTCGGGCGCTTCCTCGACCGCCTCGCGGAGACCTCGCCGCGCTGACCGGCCGCACGAAGGGGGAAATCCGATCTGATCAGTTCCCGATCACCTGCCGCATCGCCACCAGCGTCCGGAACGCCCGCACGTTCGGGTTGTCGTGGAACACCGCGCGGGTGAAGGCCTCGTACTCCGCCATGTCCTTCAGGCGCAGTTCCAATACGAAATCGGCCTCGCCGGTCACGTACCACGCCGCCCGCACCTCCGTCCGCTCGCGCAAGGTGCGCACGAAGGCGTCGAGGCGGTCCGAGGTCTCGCGCTCCAGCGAGACGAGCACGTGCAGGCAGAGCGGCGTGCCGAGCACCGCCGGATGCACCACCGCGACGTCGGCGACGATGACGCCCTCCTGCCGCAGCCGGCGCAGGCGCCGCAGCACCGCGCTCTCGGACAGCCCGACCCGCTCGGCCAGGATCCGCGCCGGCGTCAAATTATCGGCCTGGACCGCGTCGAGCAGGGCGCGGTCGAACCGATCGAGGGTGACGCTTTCCGGCATGGATCGCTCGAGAACGGCGAGAACCGCCGCACTCTAGCACCATTTCGGCGCCAACCGTCGCGCGAATCCGGCACTCTGCCGGTCATGCCGAACCCAGCCCCCTCCCCAACCATCTCCACGATCGCCGCCGCCCTGCGCGGCCTCGACCCGGCCTACGCGCCGACGCCGCTCCTCTCGCTGCCGGACCTGGCGCGGCGGCTCGGCGTCGCGCAGGTCCTGGCCAAGGACGAGGGGCGCCGAATGCTCGGCAGCTTCAAGTCGCTGGGGGGCACCTATGCGGGCCTGACGGCGCTTTCCCGCGCCGCCGCGATGGACCTGAGGGCGCTCCTCGCTGCCCGACCCGCCGGGCAGCCGGCCCTGATCTGCGCCAGCGACGGCAATCACGGCCTCGCCGTCGCCGCGGCGGCGCGGTTCGCCGGGGCGCCGGCGCGGGTCTTCCTGCATGCGGGCGTGCCGCCGGCGCGGGCGCGGCGCATCGCCGAGGAGGGCGCCGAGATCGTCCGGGTTTCCGGCACCTACGACGACGCGGTCGAGGCGGCGGCGGGCGCCGCCCGGGCCGGCGCGGGGCTCCTCGTCGCCGACACCACCGACGACCCCGAGGACCCGATCGTGCGCGACGTCATGGCCGGCTACGGCGTGATGGCGGCGGAGATCCGCGACCAGGCCGGGAACGGCCTCCGTCCGACCCACCTCTTCGTCCAGGCCGGCGTCGGCGGCCTCGCCGCCGCGATGGCCGAGGGCTTGGCCGGCTGGCTCAACTCCCCCGGCCTCGTGGTGGCGGTGGAGCCGGAGCGGGCGGCCTGCCTCGCGCCCGCCCTCGCCGCCGGCCGCCCCGTCCGGGTGCCGGGGGACCTCCATACCGAAGCGGAGATGCTGTCCTGCGGCGAGGCGAGCGCCCCGGCCCTCGCGGTGCTGCGCCGCCACGGCGCCCGGGTCGCGACCGTCACCGAGGTCGAGCTGAGGCGGGCGCCCGGCATCCTCGCCGAGGCCGGCGGCCCCGCGACGACGCCCTCCGGCGCGGCCGGCCTCGCCGGCGCCCTGGCGGCCCTCGCCGATCCGGCCCGGGCGGCGGAGCTGCGGCTCGACCGCGACAGCCGCCTGCTCATCCTCGTCACCGAGGGCGCCCTGACCGAGGACGAGTCGGGGGACGCGCGATGACGAGCAAGTCCACGCTCCTGGCGGACATGGTCGCCTTGCGGGACATGATTTCCTGGCGGCGCGACCTCCACGCCCATCCCGAATTCGGCTTCGAGGAGCGGCGCACCGCCGCCTTCGTGGCGGACAAGCTGCGGGAATTCGGCCTCGACGAGGTCGCCGAGGGCGTCGGCGGCACCGGAATCGTCGGCACGCTCCGGCGCGGCCGCAGCGAACGATCGATCGCGCTGCGCGCCGACATGGACGCCTTGCGCATCTCCGAGCAGGGCACTCACCTCCACCGCTCGCGCCACGCCGGCACCATGCATGCCTGCGGCCATGACGGCCACACGGCGATGCTGCTCGGCGCCGCCCGGCAACTCGCCGCGGAGGGCGGCTTCGACGGCACGGTGCGCTTCCTGTTCCAGCCCGCCGAAGAATGGGGCCGCGGCGCCCTCGCGATGCTCGACGATCGCCTGATGGAGCGCTTCCCCTTCGACGAGATCCACGGCCTCCACAACCTGCCGGGTCTGGGTCTGGGCCGACTCGAGACCCGCCCCGGCCCGATCATGTCGGCGGAGGACAATTTCGAGATCGTCCTCACCGGCATCGGCGGCCACGCTGCCCGGCCGCATACGGGCAGCGAGGTCCTGGTCGCCGCCTGCGCCACCGTGATGAGCCTGCAGACGATCGTGTCGCGCCGCCTCGATCCGACCGAGGTCGGGGTGGTCTCGGTGACGGAGTTGATCACCGACGGCACCCGCAACGCCCTGCCGGGCCGGGCGCGCATCCTCGGCGACGCGCGCAGCTTCCGGCCGGAGATCAGCGCCGAGATCGAGCGGCAGATGCGGGCGATCACGGAGGGGACCGCCCGCGCCTACGGCGTGACGGCCGAGGTCGCCTACACCCGCGAGTTCGTGCCGCTCCTGAACGACCCCGTCCTCACCGAGGAGGCGCTCGCCGCGGCCGCGGCTGCGCTCGGGGCGGACGCGGTCGCCGTCGCGCGGGCGCCGATGACCGGATCGGAGGATTTCGCCCGCTTCCTCGCCCACGTGCCGGGCTGCTTCGTCTTCCTCGGCAACGGCGAGGGCTCGGCGCCGCTCCACAACCCGACCTACGATTTCGACGACGCCGCCCTGCCCCACGGCGTCGCCTACCACGTTGCGCTGGTGCGGCGCCGCCTGCTCGTCCCGTCGTGAGGTCCCGATGCGCTCGGTCGACGCCGCCCGCATCCTCGGTTGCCTCGCCGCGGGTGAGGTCGCGGCCGCGCGCCGATCCGCGCCGAGGCCATCACGCCCGCCTCGACGGTTCGGTGACGGTCGCGGTGCGCCGCCGGCGCGGGACGGATCACCCGCCCATGGCGCTGCACAGCTCCACCAGCACGCCGTCCCCGTCGCGCACATAGGCGACGATCTGGCCCCAGGGCTTGGTCATCGGCTCCGTCACCGGCACCGCGCCCGCCGCCACCGCCCGGGCGAAGGCGGCCGGCACGTCCTCCGCGACGAGCCCGACCTCGAAGCCCGCCGGCGCTTCGGCGCGGCGGTTCGGGCGGAAGCCCGGGCACGTCTGCGCGACGAACGTCTCTTCGGCGAAGGCCAGGGCCGTCGCGCCGGTCTCCAGCTCGGCATATTGCCCGCTCTCGTGGACGAAGCGCGGCGCCAGCCCGAAGGCGCGCTCATAGAACGCGACACTCGCCGCCACGTCCGGGACGTACAGAATCAGGTAGCCGAGCCGCATCGCCGGATCGTCCTCTCGCCAGAGCGGGCCGTCACGTCCCGCCCCCCGCCGGGAAGGTCCGGGTGAACACCCGCCCCTCGGTGTCCTTGGCCGCCACCGTCACCGGCTCGGAATGGCCGGCGAAGGAGAAGCGGAAGGTCGGGTCCTCGCTGATCGAGATGCCGCCGGTCATCGAGAAGAGCGCCGTCTCGCCCTGGCGCACGGTCAGGGATTCGACGAACCAGGCCGGGGTGTAGAGCCGGGTCACCTGATCCATCTGCAGGCCGGAATAGTTCGGGTGGCGGACCTGCACCTGGGCCTCGCCGCGCTCGGCGAAGGCGCGGAAGCGCATCTCGCCGAGATGGGCCTTGGCCTCGGCCGGGTCCTTGACCGCCGGCGCCGAGCAGCCGCCCGCCGCCTTGACGTAGGCCTTGGTCATGTAGAGTCCGCCCTCCTCGGTCTCGGCGATGGCGCGAACGTAGGAGTAGGAATTCACCCGGATGCGGGTGGAGAGGTCGAAGCGGCGCTGTCCTTGCGCGAACCGGATCGTGCCGACAACCGGCGAGGGGTTCTCGTCCACCACCAGAGTCAGGCTCTTCACCCGGCGGGCATCGCCCTCGGGCAGCGCGATCCGCAGGGTCACCGGCACGAGGGCAGCGTCCTCGGCGCGCCTGGGCGCCTCCAGGCTCACGAGCCCGGCCGCGTCCCGGATCGGGCGCTCGCCGAGGATCGAGGGGCGCAGCTCGGTCCAGGTGGTCTCGGGCCGCTCGTCCTGCGCCGCGGCCGGCCCGGCCAGCATCGCCGCGACGCTCAAGGCCGCCAGCACTCTCATGACGTTCTCTCCGATGCGGGGCCCCGACGGACCTCTCGTGGTTCGACCAATGTAGAGGACGGGCGCGCCCGGCACCAGGGTAAGTCCCTGAACGGGCGCGGTTTCGCGCCTCGTCTCGCCGGACCGTGATCGGCAGGGTGCCGTTGCGCGCCGGCGCCCGCCGGCCTATCCCGGGGCAGTCGCTTCGAGGATCCTCCGCCCGTGTCTGCACTCGCCGCCCTGCTGCCGGATCTCGGCCGCCGCACCCTGGTGATGGGCATCCTGAACGTCACGCCCGACTCGTTCTCGGATGGCGGCCGCTTCCAGGATCTGGAGGCGGCGCGGGACCAGGCGACCCGCTTGGTCGAGGAAGGCGCGGCGCTCCTCGACATCGGCGGGGAATCGACCCGTCCCGGCCACGTGCCGGTGCCGGCCGAGGAGGAGCAGGCCCGGGTGCTGCCGGCGATCCGGATGCTGAGCCCCGCCCTCCCCGTCCCGATCTCGATCGACACCTACAAGGCCTCGACCGCCGAGGCGGCGTTGAAGGCAGGCGCCTGCATCGTCAACGACGTCTGGGGCCTGCAGCGGGAGCCGGAGATCGCCCAGGTCGCGGCCCATCACGGCGCGCCGGTGGTGGTGATGCACAACCGCGAGACCATCGATCCGAGCCTCGACATCGTGGACGAGATGCGGGCCTTCTTCGAGCGCTCGCTCGGCATCGCCCGCCGGGCCGGCATTCCCGACCACGACATCGTGCTCGATCCCGGGATCGGCTTCGGCAAGAGCTGGGAGCAGCATCTCGAGGCGCTGCGGCGCCTGCCCGAGTTGAAGGCGCTCGGTTTCCCGCTCCTCGTCGGCGTCTCGCGAAAATCGGTGCTCGGGCGGATCCACAATGCCGCGACCGCGCCGGCCGAGCGGCTGTTCGGCTCGATCGCCGCCCACGTCGCCGCCGCGTCGCTCGGGGCCGACATCGTGCGGGTGCACGACGTGCGCCCCCATGTCGAGGCGTGCCAGGTGGTCGACGCGATCACGCGCCCCGCCTCCCGCGCCGGAGATTGAGCCCGGTGGACCGCATCCTGATCCACCGCCTCGCGGTGTTCGCCCGCCACGGCGTGCTGCCGGAGGAGGCGGTGCTGGGCCAGCGCTTCTACCTCTCGCTGGAGGCCCGCCTCGACCTTCGCGACGCCGGTACAAGCGACGACATCGGCGCCACGGTGAGCTACGCCGACCTCGCCGGCCTCGCCCACCGCATCGCCACCGAGCGCCGCTTCCGGCTGATCGAGGCCCTGGCCGAGACGATCGCGCAGGACGCGCTCGCCGCCTTCCCGGCGATCCAGAGCCTGACCGTGCGGATCGACAAGCCGGGCGCGCCGGTGCCGCTGGTGCTCGACGGCGTCGCGGTCGAGATCACGAGGATGCGCCGTGGCTGAGGCCTATCTCGGGCTCGGCAGCAACCTCGGCGACAAGGCCGCGATGCTCGACGCCGCGATCGCCGCCCTCGCGGCCACGCCCGGCCTCGCCGTGACGGCCCGCTCCCGCAATTACCGCACCCCGCCCTGGGGCGACACCGACCAGGACTGGTTCCTCAACGCGGCGATCGGCATCGAAACGACGCTCTTGCCCCACGCACTCCTGGAAGCCTGCCTTTCCGCGGAGACCCGCCTCGGCCGGGTGCGCGAGCGCCGCTGGGGCCCGCGGGTGATCGACATTGACGTGCTGCACTATGCCGGCGCCACGGTCAGCGATGAGTGCCTGGTGCTGCCCCACCGATTCCTGCGCGAGCGCGCCTTCGTGCTGGTGCCGCTCGCCGAGATCGCGCCGGACCTGGTGATCGGCGGGGAGACGGTGGTGCAGGCGTTGAGCAAGCTCGACCGGGGCGGAATAGATGTTGTTGATATCTAACAACAGATATCTATTGTTGAACGGCTTATGATTGGAAAAATTATTATTATTTATCTATTTTTTACCGTATTTTCAATTAAATTAACAATAAGACACTTGCAAAAATTGGATCAAATTGTACATTCAATGAGATTAGACGCTTCGCTCATTGGAAGAGTGCAATGAAGAACTTATCGCCAACAGTCATACCTGCACATCTTGGTTTTAAAGTGGCGATATTTGAGCCTATCGGCGATAATAAAATATCCGAAAAATCCAGACCGGAACAATTCAAGCCTCATTTTGAGCCTATCATCGCTTGGATTATCACGCCTGCAGTTTCAGGCGAAGCTGACCGATCACATGCAGAAGAAATTAGTCACGCCGACGTAGTTCCGGTAGTTGCTGATGGGGTATCTCTCTCGGATCAGCAGTTTATAGTCAATCCTGACGGTGGGTGGTCAAAAGTTGGTTATGAAAGCTTTAAAGACGAGAAAGATGCTTGTACGTATTGGATAAATTCTCAAATGTCAAAAAATTCCTAACCTTGCGAGGCCATATATCCTGCGAGGTCGGTCGAATTAAGCGGCCAGTCTCGCAGGGTTTAGGAAATTATTTATTGCTTATACCGACCGCGTGATCCCCCCATCCACCCGTAGATTCTGCCCGGTGATGTACCCCGCCCCTTCCGAGGCCAGGAACGAAACGACGGCGGCGATCTCGTCCTCGCGGCCGTAGCGGCCCATCGGGATGCGGTCGCGGATGCCCGGCTTCTCCGGCAGGCTGTCGACGAAGCCCGGCAGGATGTTGTTCATCCGGACGTTGTCGGCGGCGTAGCGGTCGGAGAAGAGCTTGGTGAAGGCGGCGAGTCCCGAGCGGAAGACGCCGGAGGTCGGGAAGGCCTGCTCGGGCTCGAAGGCCGCGAAGGTCGAGATGTTGATGATCGTGCCGCCGCCCTGGCGCTGCATGATCGGCGCGACGAGGCGGGTCGGCCGCACCACGTTGAGGAAGTAGACCTCCATGCCGCGGGTCCAGTCCTCGTCGGTGAGGTCGAGGAGCGGGCCCTTGGGACCGTGGCCGGCGCTGTTGACCAGCACGTCCACCCGCCCCCAGCGCTCCATCGTCCGCTCGACGAGGCGGGCGAGATCGTCCGGAGACCGGTTCGAGCCCGTCACCCCGAGCCCGCCGAGGGCTTCCGCCAGGGCCTCGCCCTTGCCCGACGAGGACAGGACCGCGATCCGGAAGCCGTCCGCCGCCAGCTTGCGGGCGGCCGCGGCCCCCATGCCGCTGCCGCCGGCGGTGACGATGGCGACGCGCTCCCCGCTCGTCTCTCGGCTCATTGCTGTATCTCCCGATTCGGAAGCGTCCTGCATGCCATGCCGGGGCCCGAGCGTCACGGCGCCGCCGGGCTCGCCCGCTCCAGCGGCAGTCCGGCCTCGCCCCAGCCGTCGGTCCCGTCCGGGTACCAGTGGACGCGTCGGTAGCCCAGCGCCAGGGCGCGCTTCGCGGCGTTCCACGACATCCAGCAGTCGCGCTGGCAGAACAGCACCACGGGTTTTTCGAATCGGCCCTCCGTCGCGGCTGCGAGGCCGCTGCGAAGATACGCCTCGGTCTGCGGCGCCAGTTCGCCGAAGCCGGTATTGGGCAGCCAGTGGGCGTGCGGGATGCTGTCGTGGGGCGCGTCGCGCCAGATCGTGCCGGGCGGCAGGGTGGTGGGCCGGGGCGGGCGCGGCAGCACGTCGACGAAGGCGGCGCCCGCCCGCCACAGCCGCTCGGCCTCCGGCGTGGTGAGGGTCGTGGCACCCTGCAAGGCGGCGGGCGTCGGGCTGCGGTAACCCTCCTGGCGGAAGCCGTCGGGCTCGGGCGGCGCGGCCCGGGCCATGGTGGCGGCCAGGATCAGGATCGCTGCCGCGAGACCCCGCCTCACGGCTTGCCTTCCGCCGGCAGGAGGCGGTTTTCCTCCTCGTCGAGGAGCGGCACGGCGTAGTCGCGCAAGACCGCCTCGATCTCGGCCCGGCGCTTGCGGAGCGCCGTGTTGAGGACCCGCTTCCACTCGTTCTCGCCGTGCCGCACCCCCATGGCGATGCGGTAGGCGAGCGGCGGCCGGTCGGGCTCGCGCAGGAGCGGCACCACGTCGAGGCCGCCGGCCTGGCGCGCGAGCCAGCCGGCGGCGGGCCCCCACAAGACGGCCGCGTCGAGCTTGCCCGAGGCGACGTCGGCGACGATCTCGGCCGAGACGGTCTGGTGCTTGCGCGCCGGGTCGAACTGGTAGGGCGGATAGGGCTTCATCGTCGGCACGAGGCCGAGCGCCCCCATCCGGTCGACCGGCGGCGTGCCGACGATCACCCCGATCGCCTTCCCCTTGAGGCGGGCATCGTCGAGCCCGGTCAGGCCGTCGAGGCTGCCGCGCCGCGCCACCAGCACGTAGGCCGAGCGGTAATAGGGATTGGTGTGCTGCACCAGCTCGCTGCCGAAGGCCGAGCCGATGATGACGTCGCACAAGCCGGTGCCGAGGGTGTTGCGCACGAAGCCCGGCCCCTGGGTGAGCCAGTAAGTGCGCAGCTTCACCTTCAGCTCGTCGGCGACGATCGCCGCGATGCGGTTCTCGAACCCGTCCCCCTGGCGCTCGGAGGACGGCATGCTGCCGGGATCGGCGCAGACCCGCAGCGCGTCGGGCGTGACGAGGTCCGGCAGCCCCTGCGCGCCCGCGAGGGCCGGCGCGAGGCCGGCCGCCAGGACGAAGGCCCGAAGGAGATGTGCGCGTGCCATCAGCCGCCCAGGCACTCCTTCTCGCCCTTGCGCGCGGCCTCCGGCTTCTCCTCCTTGTCGCCCGGCCGCACCCGGCCCATCGCGCCGGCGGCCCGCGCCTTCAGGTAGACGTAGAGGTCGTCCATGTAGCAGGTGACGTTCTTGTTGTCGCCGAAGGCCGGCATGACCTTCTGGGTCGAGGCGTTGACGTCCTGCTTCCCGCCGACGACGATGCCGACGAATTCCTCGTAGGATAGATACTTCAGCGAATCCTTCAGGGCCGGGGCGTAGGTCGAGCCCATGCCGTCCGGGCCGTGGCAGACGTGGCACTCGGCGTGGTAGCGGCGATAACCGGAATAGCTGTACCAGTCGACCTTCTTGCCGTTGTCGGTCACGTGGAAGGTCGGGGCGCCGGCGGCGTCGAAGTACTTGCCGTCCTCCACCTTCACGGCGGCGTCCTTGGCGAGCAGCTTCTCGTCGGGCTCGGCGGTCTTGTCGTTGGGGTTGAGCTGGTTGGCCAGCGCCGGATCCGGTTTCTTGGCATCCTCAGCATGGACTGCAACCAGCGAGAGGGCTGCGAGGGCGAGGCCGGCCGCGAACGGCCGCAGAACAGCTTTGCTGAGGTCACGCAACGGACGTTTCTCCCTGACAACTTTGGGTGTCTGCCACACATGCCGCGGCGGCACCGTCGTCTTTGGCATCTAATCATGAGAGAGCCGGCGCGGAAACCCGCGCCGGCCCGGACTTAGGTCTGAGATGCTATGGTCGCAGCCGGCTGACCAAACGTCAGTTCGGCAGGGTGAAGACGGTCAGCTGGCCGCCGAGGTTGGTGTAGCTCGACAGGGCGGCGTAGCCGCCGACCGCGCCGAGGCCGGCATTCGGGTCGGTGAGACCGGCCGCGAGGCCGATGCCCGCCCAGCCGCCGACGCCCGACAGGACGGCGACCTGCTGCTTGCCCTTGTGCTGGTAGGTCATCACGTTGCCGATGATGCCCGACGGGGTCTTGAACTTGTAGAGCTCCTTGCCGGTCTTGGAATCCACCGCCTTCAGGTAACCCTCCAGGGTGCCGTAGAACACCACGTCGCCGGCAGTGGCGAGAGCGCCGGACCACACCGAGAACTGCTCGGGCACCGACCACTTGATCTTGCCGGCCACGTTGTCCCAGGCGATGAAGTTGCCCATGCCGCCGTGGCTGTTGGGCGCCGGGTACATCGACAGGGTCGCACCGACATAGGGCTGGCCCGGGGTGTAGCTCACCCGGAACGGCTCGTAATCCATGCAGACGTGGTTGGTCGGCACGTAGAACAGGTTGGTCTTGGGCGAGTAGGCCGCCGGCTGCTGGTCCTTGGAGCCGAGCGCCGCCGGGCAGATGCCCTTCGAGTTGGTGTCCTCGCCGTTCTGGTCGGTCGAGTACTTGGCGACGACGAGCGGGCGGCCGTAGGTCTTGGACGACTTGTCCATGTCGACCTTGGTGGCCCAGTTCACCGCCGGATCGTACTTCTCGGCGACGAGCAGCTCGCCGGTCGCGCGGTCGAGGGTGTAGCCGTAGCCGTTGCGGTCGAAGTGGGTCAGGAGCGGCCGCTCCTTGTCGCCGATCTTCTGATCCGTGAGGATCATCTCGTTGATGCCGTCATAGTCCCACTCGTCGTGGGGGGTCATCTGGTAGACCCACTTCGCCATGCCGGTATCGGCGTCACGGGCGAAGATCGTCATCGACCACTTGTTGTCGCCCGGGCGCTGCTTCGGGTTCCAGGTCGAGGGATTGCCGGTGCCGTAATAGACGAGGTTCAGCTTCGGATCGTAGGAGTACCAGCCCCAGGTCGA
The DNA here is from genome assembly GCF_900116815.1 of Methylobacterium sp. 174MFSha1.1. Classification (NCBI taxonomy): domain Bacteria; kingdom Pseudomonadati; phylum Pseudomonadota; class Alphaproteobacteria; order Hyphomicrobiales; family Methylobacteriaceae; genus Methylobacterium; species Methylobacterium sp. 174MFSha1.1. Next base: position 145,795 of record NZ_FPCB01000009.1, read on the forward strand.
GGCGCCGCCGGTCTTCCACTGGTCGCCTTCCCAGGTCTTGATCGACGAGTCCTTGCCGACCGGCTTGCCGAGCTCGGTGGTCTTCTCGGGGTCGATCTTCATCTCGGCGTCGGGGCCGACATTGTAGGCGCGCCAGGCCTGCTTGCCGGTCTTAAGGTCGTAGGCGGTGATGTGGCCGCGGATGCCGTACTCGGCGCCCGAAATGCCGACGATCAGCTTGTCCTTCACCGGCATCACGGTGGCGGTGTTGGTCTCGCCGACCTTCGGGTCGCCGTTCTGCACCGACCAGTTCACCTTGCCACTCTTGGCGTCGAGCGAGACGAGGGTGGTGTCGGCCTGGTGCAGGAAGATCGCGCCGTCGGCATAGGCCAGGCCACGGTTGACCGTGTCGCAGCACATCACCGGGATGACGTTGGGATCCTGCTTCGGCTCGTACTTCCAGAGGATCTTGCCCTCGTTGTTCAGATCGAGCGCGTAGACGATGTTCGGGAACGGCGTGTGGACGTACATCACGTCGCCGACGACCAGCGGCGAGCCCTCGTGGCCGCGCAGCACGCCGGTCGAGAAGGTCCAGGCCACCTGCAGCTTGTTGACGTTGCCGGTGTTGATCTGGTCGAGCTTGGAATAGCGCGTGTTGGCGTAGTCGACGGTCTGAAGGACCTGCTCGGCCGGATTGGCCGACCGCTTCAGCACGTCTTCGTTGGCCAGTGCCGGGACGGCACCGAGGATGCCCGCGCTCACCGCAAGGAGATGGACCGCTCTCATGGATTCCTCCGACAGGTGCATTCCGCCGCGCGCCCCGCAGGGGACGCATCGAACCGTTCCTGTTGTTTGCGTTTGGGGATGTCGTTGGCCTCGGCAGCGTGTCACAACCGGCCGCCAGCGGGACTGGCGTGGAAGGTGCCCGGGCGGGCCTTGCCGTGTCTGCGAACCGAACACCGCCTTCCCCTGGCGGCACCGTTGAAACCGAAGCTTGAAGGAACTCTAAGAGAAATTGGGACGCCGTCAACACACCTGCCTGCGGCAGGGCGCCCCTGACAGGCTTCGAAATCGATAACTAAGGTATACATCGCCTTGTATGCTGCAGGGCAGCATCGCGATTGTGCTACGCAACATCAACCGATCGTGGTCGGATTCATTGGTCGACGAACGGGTTTGCCTGAACGGGCGGACGTAACCGTAAGTCGTCGATTAGTCCCACTCCAATTCCTGGTAGGCGGTGGTGGCGTTGCGGGCGTTGAAATCGTCGAACAGGGCCCACTCCCCGGCCTCGTCCCGAGCGGCCCGGCCCGCCTCGCCGATCGGGGTGCCGTCCCGCACCATCGCCCGCACCTGTCGCTCGAGATCCGCGAGGTAGCGGTCGATCGGTCCGGCGGCGGCCGGCCACGGGACGGAGGCGGGGCCGTGGCCCGGCACCACCCGGGCGGCGGGGCGCGCCTTCAGGGCGCGCAGGGTCGCGATCCAGCCGGCGAGCCGCCCGTCGAGGGCCGGCACGTGGCCGACGAACAGGAGGTCGCCGAGGAACCAGGTGTCGGTGCCCTCGTCGCGCACCGTCAGGTCGCTGTTGGTGTGAGAGGTCGGCCAGGCCTCGAGGCGCAGCACCCGTCCGCCGAGGTCGAGGTCGAGGCGGGTCGAGACCAGCAGGGTCGACGGCACGATCCGGGTGCCGGCGAAGCCGGGCCCGACGAGGCCGGCATTGGCCCGCAGGTAGCTTTCCGCCCGCGCCGCCAGCGCCTCCGGCAGGGCATGGTGGCCGACGAACGTCGCCCCCTCCTCCGCGAAGGCGGCGTTGCCCAGCACGTGGTCGGGATGGACGTGGGTGTTGATGACGTAGCGCACCGGCAGGGCGGTGCGCTGCCGGAGCGCCGCGCGCAGGCGCTGCCCCGCCCGCAGGCTGCCGCCGGTATCGATCACCGCCACCGCGTCGCGCCCGATGACGAAGCCGACATTGGCGATCGCGCCGTCGTTGTCCCGCCCGGCCAGCGCGTAGGGCGCGGCGTAGACGAAGGCTCCGGGGGCGACCTCCTGCATCGGCAGCGGCGTCACCGTCGGCGCCGTCTCGGCCCGGACGGGCGTCCTCAGGATTACCGGGATCAGCAGCAGAAGGGCGAGGGTGATCCGTCTCACGCCCCACCGGTCTCCGCATCGCCGGCCTGGGGCGGCGCCAGGGGCGTGAACAGGGTGCGGTCGGGCTTGATGTCGAGGAGCGGCGTGCCGTCGAGGCAATCGAGGCCGCGCACGTGGACGATCCCGTCCTCGACTCCGATCAGCCGGACGATGCTGGTGCCGATCGGGTTCGGGCGCACCGGGGAGCGCAGCGAGAAGGTGCCGCGGGTGGTGCCGTCATCGGCCGGGCTCTGGCGCACCAGGTCGCGGCGCGAGCGGTCGAGCCAGTACAGCACCTCCAGGCGCTCGTAGAGCGCGACGCCGTCGAGGGCCTCGCGCCAGGGCGGAAACACCTCGATCCGGCAGGCCGGCCCGTCGGCCCGGCCCTGGCGCGGGCAGCCGAGCCGGTCGGTCCAGGGGGTGCGGATGCGGCCGATGAAGACGAGGCCGGCATCGTCCGCGGCGGGCGGCGCGACCGCGACCTCGCCGGCCCGGATCTCATTGAGGCGCACCATCGGGCGTCGTCTCCCCCGGGGGATGTGCCCCCCGGATTCTTGCCCCGTCGTGCAGGTCGGGCGCTGACGAAGGTGTTCAGACTGCGCCGGCCCGACCTGCCGCCGGCCCGACCCGCGGGGGCAGTCGTCGGGCGTGGCAGTGAGACCCTAGAGCAGGGCCGGCGCGCCTGGCAATCGCCCGGCGGGTCAAGCCGTTGGCCCCGCGCGCTTACGCCTCAATAGGTCGCGAAGATCTCGCGCAGCCTCGCCGGATCGCGGGTCACCGTGAGGGCGAGGGCCAGCAGGATGCGGGCCTTCTGCGGCGTCAGGTTGTCGGCGCTGAGGATGCCGAGCTCGGCGAGGCGCTTCGTGTCCGGCACCACGCCGCTGCCGGCGCGGGTCGATTGCACCACGGCGATGCCGGCGGCGGTCGCCGCGCCGAGCGCCTCGGCCTCCGCCGGCGGCGTCATGCCGGGGGCGAGCCCCGCCGAGACGATGCCGCGCGCGCCCGCCGCCGCGAAGGCCCGCACCGCCGTGCCGTCGGCATCGGCGTAGGCGTAGGAGATGTCGACCCGCGGCAGGGCGTCGAGGCCGCGGATATCGAACGGGGTGCCGGGGGCGTGGCGCCGCTCGGACCGGCGGTAGTAGCGGACATGCGGCCCGTCGACCTGGCCGAGCACGCCGAAATCCGGCGTCCGGAAGGTCTGGAGCCGGGCGACCGAGGTCTTGGTCACCTCGCGGGCGGCCTGGATCTCGTCGTTGAGCACCACGAGCACGCCGCGGCCGCGGGATTCCGGCGCGGCCGCCGTGCGCAGGGCAGCGACGAGGTTGAGCGGGGCGTCGCTCGACAGGGCGCTGATCGGCCGCTGCGAGCCCACCAGCACCACCGGCACCGCGACCGTCAGGGTGAGGCTGAGCGCGTAGGCGGTCTCCTCCAGGGTGGCGGTGCCGTGGCCGATGACGATGCCGGCGAGGTCCGGATGCTCGGCCACCAGCCGCTCGCAGAGCAGCACCAGGGTCTTCCAGTCGGAGAAGCCGATGCCGGGGCTCGTCACCGCCCGGTAGCGCACCGGCACCACCTCGGCGACGGCCGCGGCCTCCGGCACACGGGCCAGGATCTCCTCCGCCTCCAGGCGCTCGCCGGTGGCGGTGTAGTCGAGGATGTCGAGGGAATCGCGGCCCACCGACGAGAGTGTGCCGCCGGTGCCGATGAACGCGACCTTGGGACGAATCGTCATGCTGCTCTACTTACCTCGTGCTCGCACCCGCGCTTGCAGGGATCGGGCCAGCGTCGCCGCGGCCCCGCGCGTCGGTCAGGAGCGAGAGCGCGGGGGCCGGGACGCCATCGCATCTCGGCGGAGGTCGGGCCGTCCAAGGCGCGGGCCGGACCGAGTGGCGCCGGCGGGAGAATCGGCGCCCCGGCCTTCGGTCTGCGAAACCACCCTATCACGCTCGCGACCGTCATTTATTCTTAAGCCGTAGCAATGCCTTAGGATCCGGTCAAGCCTGAAGGCCGATGCCCCTGTGCCGTCTTTCGTGCAGGCGGTCCCCTGGCTCTGGTCCTCTCGTCGGCCGTCAGGAACATCGGTGACGAGTTCGTTCTGGCGACGGTCCGTCAGAGCGCGGCTCGGATCAGCAGCTCGAAATGGTCCGGCGCTCCAGTTCCTGCAGACGGCTGCCTCCGCGCAGCTATGGCTCCTGGCCAGCAGACAGATCGCCTGGGTCCGACGGGCGGTGCGCGCCTGACGGCAGACCGTGAAGCGCTCCTCCATCGCCGACGCGCTCGGGTGTGAGGCCAAGCCGAGCATGGGCCGTCCCCTTGATCAGGCTCCCACTGCCTCGATCCGGAAGGAACGCCGGCGCTCCGGTCAGCCTGCCGACGGGATGCGGCGCGCCGCCTCCACCTGCGTCCCGGCAGACCTGTCTGTTCAGACGCCGTAGTCGATCTTGCGATACATGATGCAGTCCATTTCCACTAGATCCGGGAAGTGGCCGGCATTATTTTCATGCATCGAACTGAGCGCGAAGCCCTTGGCAGAATAATAGCTGATCACCTCATGGAAATAAAGTGTGTCGGCGTAAAGCTTTTTGATCGATAACTCGCTCTGCAGGCCGACGAAGCGCAGTATGTCCACACCTGCCCCTTCGACGACCGCGGCGTCATGTCCCTGCGTGTCCATTTTCAGGAACGGCCTCCTGAAACCGAGCCGTTCTGAGAACGAGCGCAACTCGTCCGCCAGTGTTGTTGCCTCGACGTCGATCGACCTGACAATGGTGTTCGCTTCCGAAAGTTTCGAGTAATCAGACGCACTTGGAGCTTTGATGGACGAGAATTTATCGTTCGCCATCACATTGAATGTTGCCCTTCCGGCGAACCGATCGAGCGCCACTTGGCGAACGTGCCAATCTGGATCTTGCTCGGACCTGCTCCTTATGGTCTCGAACGCCTCCGGTATCGGCTCGAATGAGATGACGGGGCCGCTGAAACCGACAACGTCGCGCAGCACATCTCGATATTGGCCGCGATTCGCGCCGACATCGAAGACACAATCGACCCTGAAGTGCGCAAAGAATTTTTTAAGCTTGTCGCCTTCAATCAGTTCGTGTTGGGCCGGCATGCTGGACCTCGAAATTCCGAGCACTCATAGAAATGCGTTCTTATCTAATGCAGAGGAATTTGGCTAGAACGCAAAGTCAGGCCGCACACCCCCGACGCTCCTCCTCGCCCACGCCTTCCCGGCTTCCCAAGGCTGAGCGGTTAGAAACTCCGTAATCCGCGGACCCAGGACACGGGCCCACCCTCATCCGGCAAGCCATGTCTGCCCCGGAGAGACGTGCCGCTCCTGCTGTCTCGACCCTACGCTGATTGCGGCGTTGCAGCGGGATCCGAGGCGCGATGCACCGTTGCCCTCCGGGTTCGAGGACGCGACTCTCATCCGTGCACCACCCCGCATCCGGGCTTCTCGACCAACTGCCTCGATCTACCCTTCGCCCGTCACCCGTTCTCGGACGGCGGCCGGATCATCGGCCAGGCGCATTCCGCGCCAGCAACTCCGACGCCTGGCCGGGCTCACCCTCGACGCCGTGGATCAGATCGTGGTGCGCTCGACGACGAAACGGCCCCCTCTTCCGAGATCGAGGGGGGTGCGGGCGGGTCGTTGCGCTCTTAGTCATTGGGATTGTTGGTGCCGGTGGAGAGGATCGAACTCCCGACCTTCGGTTTACAAAACCGCTGCACTACCGCTGTGCTACACCGGCTAAGTGGCTCGAACGATTGCCGTCCTGGCATGTCACCGCTGGCCTTCGGCGACATAAACAGCGTTTGAGCACGTCTCGTCAAGGCACAAACGCGGGCATGGCCGTCCTCGCGCACCGTCCGGTCGCGCTGCAGCCGGTCGATGCACGAGGTCCTTGATTGGTCTGCATTTTCTTCGACGAACCGGCTTTCGCGCCGTCGAAGAATGCTCTAGCCGGCCTGCGGTTCGGCCGGCGCGAGCGCGATCCGGCCCGGGCCGGCCTGCCGCCGGCGGGCGGCCTCGCGCATCAGGGTGTGGGCGTGCTCGGTCAGGGCCTGGCCGATATCGGCCATCCGGTCCGCGGTCTCCTCGGGCAGGTTGGTCGCGTGGCACGACAGATCCAGCAGGGGCTCCATCTGCTCGATGATGAGCCCGAGGGCCCGGACGAGCCCGGGCAGGATCACGGCGATGTCGTCGATGGTCGGTGGGGGGTGCTGCTGGTTCATGGCCCGGTTTCGGCTGGTCGCAGGTCGACGGATCGCGCGGCTACGAGGCGTAGTGCGGGGGATGGCTGCGCGGCGCCGGCAGCGTGTGCGGCAGCACGTCGTAGGCGGTGCCGGCGAGCCCGAAGGCGCGCCGGGTCGCGTCGGCGGTCTCGGGCGTCCAGATCATGTGGATCGGCACCACCAGGTGGCCGTCGTAGCGGGTCGGGAGCGCCAGGGGCTCGACGTCCCAGCCCATCGTGGTGAGCTTCGTGATCATGGTCGGATGGACCTGCGCCAGATAGCCGGTCAGGCCGAGGGCCGGCGTCATCTCGGTGACGGCGAGGAACTGGCGCCCGGCATTCGGATCGGCCGCGAGGCTGTTCGGCCGGCGCCAGGGCGCGGCGGCGCAGCGCGTCCATTCGAGGATGTGCGGCCCGGTCGGCGCCGTCCGGCCCTGCAGCAGCTCCGGATAGACGTGGCTCTGCAGGTGCGGCTGCGTCGTCGGAAGCAGGCGCGAGTACGAGATGACCGCCTCGCCGTCGAGCGCCGCGACGTGGATGCAGTCCGGCCCGTCGAACTGATCGATGTCGCGCCCGTCCGGCTTGCGACACGCTTCCCACTTCATGATCTCGACGAAGACGCGATGCCGAAATTGATACATGGCATCGAGAAGATGGGCACTTTGATGATAATTTGCTGAGTCGACGACAGTGATCATGTCCGCTCCTCCTGGAGAGAGCGGATACGGCATTTGTTAGCTGTTGTGGTATCCCGTGATTTTACGGTTGCGGCGTTAGTCTATGATACCCTGGCGCAGCGCCTGGGCGACGAGGTGGACGCGGTTGGCCGCCCCGAGCTTCTGGGCCGCCGTGTTCAGGTAGCTCTCGACCGTGCGATGCGACAGCGAGAGGATCTCGGACGTCTCCCACCCGGTCTTGCCGGCCGCCGCCCACTTGATGCACTCGATCTCGCGCGGCGAGCAGCGCGGCGCGCCCGGCCCGGCCTCGCGCCGCTTGGCGGCGGCCGAGGTGAGGGCGCGAAAGGTCAGGTCGGCGTAGATTCCCAGCATGTGCAGGCCGGAGGCGGCCTGGTCCGGCAGATCGAGATGCGAGCCGCCGAAGGAGACGATGCGCGTGCAGGTGAGATCCTGGATCGGGATGCAGTAGCCGTCGCGCAATCCGATCTCGGAGGCCTCGCCCATGATGATCCGGGCGAGGCGCTCGTCGCGGCCGATCGGGGCCTCCGACCAGCGGAACGGGCCGGTCATCCGCCGGGTATGGGCGACGACGGGATCGTGATGGATATAGCCCTGCTCGCCGTAACGCTCCGACCATTGCTCAGGCCACCGCGCCAGCATGAGCCGATCCTGCAACATGTCGCGCGACTTCAACGGCGCCTCGGCTATGACGAACGTATTGTATCCAAAAATATTGGCGGATTTATCAAGTATAGAATATATCTGTTCGGCGCAGTTGCTTTGCTTGATCTCTGATATCAGATCGAAGCTGATCTGCGTAAAATTCGTCATGGCTCCGGGTGCCTTGATCATGGTCGGTTAGGAAAATATGGTATGGGCGCGCGTTGCGCCATACTTTATCGATCGCTCGATCTGAGAATGTTCATACGAGGCGGGACAGTTGATCGAAGAAAATATATATTTTGACGAGCTCGCGACGAAGCGCGCCGTCGGCCAAAAGATTCGAGAATTTCGCCTGAGCCGGGGAGTCTCGCGGCTGAAATTGGGCATCCTGATCGGCGTCTCCGATCATCAGATCATGAAATACGAATTGGGACAAGACAATGTGAGCGCGAGCATATTGTGGAAAATCTGCTCTGTGCTGCGGTGTCCGGTCGATTCGTTCTTCATCCTGCCGGAAACCGGTCCGATCGGAAGCGAGCCGCCGGGATGCGAGCCGGCTTGTCTCGACGACCAGGCCGTCCTGGCGGCATTCCGGCAGATCAGCCCTCCGGAGGTCCGGCAGCGCGTGGCGCGCCTGATCCTGACGCTCGCGGCGCAGGGCGCGGATGCGGAGGCCGACGGGCCCGAGGTGTGAGGCCCTCGGACCGGGATCGATCCGGATGAACACCGCGGCGTTCCGCCGGCCGGTCGGATGCGGGGCGCCGCCCATGGATGCCACGCTCGGTGCCGCACTGCAACATAGCGCCGCGGTACTGGACCTTGGTCCAAGTCTGGCACGCGAATCGCTGCGCTCTGCGCGGCGCGCCCATCCGTCCGGCCCGGACCTGCGCCGAACCGCGTCGCGAGCGGCCGATGGAGGTGGCATGGCGGATTTTCTCACCGTCGCCCTGGTCTGCGCCAGCGCCCTGGCGGCGCCGGATTGTTCCCGCGAGACCGCGCTCGACGTGGCGGTCGCCCCGGCGCCAACGCCGATCACCTGCCTGATGCAGGGCGAGACCCTTGCGGCGCAGAGCGGCCTCGTGCGCGGGCGCGAGACCTACCTCAAGGTGGCCTGCGAGCGCCGCCGCACCGCCGCGCTCCGCCCCGGAGCGGAGACCGAGGCCCGGTAACGGAGCGGCCGGGCTTCGGCCAGGGTGGTCCGGCCAAGGGTCGGTTTTGGGGTTGGATGGACCGGCTGCGCCAGTCTATGGCGTCGCTTCCGTTGCGCCGGCGCCCGCGCGGGCCCACCTGCCCGGGAGGTGGCGCCCGCACCGTGCGCCTCAAACAGGAGCGTCGCCCCCGCCCCATGCAGATCGAAGCCGTCCCGCCCCAGGCCCACCTGCCGCCCCTCGCCAAGCTCGCCCTTGAGCTCGGCCCCCTCGGGGTGTTCTTCCTCGGCAACGCCTATGCCGACCGGTTCGGCTTTGCCGCCGACCAGCGCCTGTTCGTGGCGACCGGGCTGTTCATCGTCGCCACGCTGGTGGCGCTCGCGGTGCATTACGTCTGGGTGCGGCGGCTGCCGATCATGCCGCTCGTCTCCGGCGTCGTGGTGGTGGTGTTCGGCGGCCTCACCCTGCTCCTGCGCGACGAATTGTTCATCAAGCTCAAGCCTACCATCGTCAACAGCCTGTTCGGCGCGGTGCTGCTCGGCGGCCTCGCCTTCGGCCGGCCGCTGCTGGCCCTCGTCCTCGACAGCGTGTTCGACCTCACCCAGGAGGGCTGGCGCAAGCTCACCTTCCGCTGGGGTTTGTTCTTCTTCTTTCTCGCGGCCGTGAACGAGGTGGTGTGGCGCACCCAGACCACGGATTTCTGGGTCAGCTTCAAGGTGTTCGGGATCATGCCGCTCACCCTCGCCTTCGCGCTGGCCCAGACCCCGCTGCTGCTGCGCCACGAGCGCAAGAAGGACGAGAGCCGGTCCGACCAGGCCTGAGCGTCTCGCGCGACACGCCCGGTCGGCGCCGCGGGAGTGTCGCGAGGGGCATCCACGGGACGCGGTGCCGCAGCCGGAACGCGGACGGGGCTCCGACGATTCACCCCGTCATGAGCCCCGCTTCGAAAGACCCGCCGAGACAAGACTTGCCGAGACCGGATCTCGCTGGAGCCGATCTCGCCGAGAAGGCCCTCGCCATCCATCGCCGGCTGTGCGGGGTCTATGGCTGCCCGATCCCCTACTTCCACGATCTCGACCCGGTGAGCGAGCTGATCTCCTCGCTCCTGTCGCACCGCACCCGCAACGCGGAATCGGGCCGCGCCTTCAAGGCCCTGCGGGCGCGATTCAACGATTGGGAGTCCCTCGTCGCTGCGCCGACCGAGAAGGTGCAGGCGCTCATCGCTGGGGTGACCTGGCCGGAGCTGAAGGCGCCGCGGATCCAGGCGGTCCTGCGCGCCGTGCAGGAGCGCGCCGGCGGGCTCGATCTCGGCTTCCTGCGCGACATGCCGGTGCAGGCGGCCCGCGCCTGGCTCGAGGCGATCCCGGGCATCGGACCGAAGACCAGCGCGGCGGTCCTGTCCTTCAGCACCTTGCGGATGCCGGCGCTCCCGGTCGACAGCCACCACCACCGCGTGGCGCAGCGCACCGGGCTCGTCGGTCCGAAGGTCGATGTCGGGCCCGCCCACGCGATCCTGCGCGCCCAGCTGCCGGCCGACTGGGACGCGCAGACGCTCTACGACAACCACGAGATCCTGATGCTGCACGGCCAGCGCTGCTGCTTCCACCGCAACCCGGCCTGCGGGCGGTGCGCTTTGCTCGATCTCTGCCCCACCGGACAGGCCCGGACCGAGGCTCGGCCCCTGCGCGACACGGCCGCGCTTCACCCCTGATCCGGCACGCTTGACCCCCCTCCCGGAACGGTCCAGAACGCCGCGCCCGCGGGATTGTGACAGCCCTCGGCCAGGGACGGCTCGACCCAAGGGACGACGATCACGATGCCCGCGTTCAAGGAACTGGTCTTCTCCGGCGTCCAGCCGACCGGAAACCTGCACCTCGGCAATTATCTCGGCGCGATCAAGCGCTTCGTCGCCATGCAGGCGCAGTTCGACTGCCTGTACTGCGTCGTCGACCTGCACGCGATCACGGTCTGGCAGGACCCGGGCGAGCTGACGCGGCAGATCCGCGAGGTCACCGCGGCCTTCCTGGCGGCGGGCATCGACCCCTCACGCTCGGTGGTGTTCAACCAGAGCCAGGTGCCGCAGCACGCCGAGCTCGCCTGGATCTTCAACTGCGTCGCCCGCCTCGGCTGGCTGAACCGCATGACGCAGTTCAAGGAGAAGGCCGGCAAGGACCGCGAGAACGCCAGCGTCGGCCTCTACGATTATCCCGTGCTGATGGCGGCCGACATCCTGGCCTATCGCGCCACCCACGTGCCGGTGGGCGAGGACCAGAAGCAGCACCTCGAACTGACCCGCGACATCGCCCAGAAGTTCAACAACGACTTCGCCGGCGCCATCGCCGCCCAGGGCCACGGCGAGGGATTCTTCCCCATCACCGAGCCGCTGATCGGCGGGCCCGCCGCCCGGGTGATGTCGTTGCGCGACGGCACCAAGAAGATGTCGAAATCGGACCCATCCGACTATTCGCGCATCAACCTCACCGACGAGTCCGACGCGATCGCCCAGAAGGTACGCAAGGCCAAGACCGACGCCGAGCCCCTCCCCTCCGAGATCGCCGGCCTCGAGAAGCGGCCGGAGGCCGACAACCTCGTGGGCATCTTCGCGGCGCTGAACGACGCCAGCCGCGAGGACGTGCTGCGCGACTACGGCGGTGCCCAGTTCTCGGCCTTCAAGGGCGCGCTGGTCGATCTCGCGGTGGCCAAGCTCGGGCCGATCGGGTCCGAGATGAAGCGTCTCGTCGCCGATCCGGGCCACATCGACGCGGTGCTCGCCGACGGCGCGGCGCGGGCCGAGGCCATCGCGGCGCCCAACATCGCCGCGGTGAAGGACATCGTCGGCTTCGTGCGCCGGCGCTGACGGGCGGGGGCCAGTCCAAAATCGGTCAACCCTCCAGCGCGATCATACCCTCGGTGTCATTCCGGGGCCGCGAGAGCGGAGCTCGGGATCCAGAGCCGCGGATGGCTCGGAAAATGGCGGACAGCGTTCCGCTTCATTCTGCCTCACCTGAGTGTCTGGATTCCGGGCTCCGCTCTCGCGGCCCCGGAATGACCCGGAGAGAGCGAAGCTTGTAAGAGCCAATCGAGCGACCTCTCGGAGGCGATCGCGTCGAGCGATCGATCAGCCTAAAGTCGCCTCATGACCCAGGCTCTAGCCGAGACCCGCGCCTCCCCGCCCCGCGACTTCGTCCATCTCCGGCGAGAGCCCGTGAGCGGCGTCGAGGCGGTGACGGCACGGTTCCTCGGCCACGCCTACGACATGCACCACCACGACGAGTGGCTGGTCGGCGTGACGCAGGACGGCGTCCAGGATTTCTACTGCCGCGGCGCGCGCCGGCAGAGCATCCCGGGCCGGGTGATCCTGATCGAGCCCGGCGAGCGCCATGACGGGCAGGCGGTCCGGGAGCCGGGCTTCCGCTACAGCATGCTGTACCTGCCGCAGGCCTGGCTGCGCCGGCAGATGGGCGGCAGCGACGCGCGGATCGGCTTTCGCCGTACCCTCGCCGACGATTCTGCGTTCGGCGGGGCGATCGACCGGGCCTGCCGCGCCGTGTTCGGCGCCGCCTCGCTCCTGGAGACCGACGCCGCCCTCGACGATCTCGCCACGCATCTGCGCCGCCATCTCGACGCCGGGACCCCGAGCCCCTCGCCCGGGAGCGATCCGGTGGTCGCCGAGCGGGCGATGGCGTTCATCCGGGCGCATGCCGCGACGACCTTCGGCCTCGACGCGCTGAGCGACGCGGCCGGTGCCGCGGACCGGTTCCAGCTCGCCCGCGCCTTTCGCAAGCGCTTCGGCACCTCGCCGCATGCCTGCCTGGTCGAGATCCGCCTCGCCCGGGCCCGCGCCCTGCTGCGCGCCGGAATGCCGCCGGCGGAAGCCGCGCTGGCGGCCGGCTTCTCCGACCAGAGCCATCTCGGCCGCCGGTTCCGCCGCGCCTACGGCCTCACCCCGGCCGTGTATCGCCGCGGGCGCACGAACGTTCCAGACGCCGCCCTCGCGCCCCTCTAGCCCTGCGGTCCGGCATCCGCAGGGAGATCCCCGATGTTCGACACCAAGGTGGCCATCCTGGTCCGCGACGACCTCGCCATGTGGCAGAAGCTGAACGTCACCGCGTTCCTGGCGACCGGCATCGCCGGCGCCGTGCCCGACGCCATGGGCGAGCCCTATCGCGACGCGGCGGGCCGCCCCCACGCCCGGTTGCTGGGGCAGCCGATTCTCGTCTTCGCCGCCTCCGCGGAGGTGCTGCAGCGGGCCTGGCAGCAGGCGATCCAGCGCGACCTCACCCGCAGCGCCTATGTCCGGGCGATGTTCGAGACCGGGCACGACGCGGCCAACCGCGCGGTCTTCGCTGCCGAGCCCGCCGACGCGCCGGACCTCGTCGGCCTCGCCCTGCACGGTCCGAAGAAGGACGTCGACAAGGCCACTAAGGGGGCGGTGCTGCATCCGTGACCGCTACTCCTCGACGCTGCGACGGCGCATGCGGCCGAGCGCCCGGGTCAGCGCCGGCTCCAGCGTGCGCAACTCCTCCAGATGCGCCGCGGTCAGCCGGGCCAGCAGCGCCTCTGCCTTCGGCGTCGGGGTCAGGGCCACGCGCCGGCGGTCCCGGGGCGAGGCGGCCTTCGTCAGGAGCCCTGCCTCGACCATGCGCGAGACCAGCTCGGCCGCGGTCTGCGGTGCCACCAGGAGTTGCTCGGCCACGAACCCGACCGTCGGCGGGCCGTCATGGCCGGCGATCGCCAGGAGCGCCTGATGCTGCTGGGCCGGCAGGCCGACCTTCGCGGCGGCCGCCTCGCTGAAGGCGAGGAACCGCCGCAGTTCCAGCCGGAACGCCGCGATCGCCGCGTATTCCTCCCGCGACAGCCTCTCGTCCGACTCCTCGCTCATCGCGTCCCCTTCCCGTTTGAAAATATCGTAATACGATATATATCGGTCGGCATCGCAGCCTCTCTCGATTCTCGCCGCATGTCCGATTTCCGCACACCCGCACCCATCAAGCGCCGCGCCCTCGCCGATTTCCGCGCCGACCGGCGCCTCCTCGTCCTCATCGCCATGGCGCTGGTGATCGGGCTCGCCGGCACCGTCGCGGCCTGGGGACTTCTCGCCCTGATCGGGCTCGTGACCAACCTCGCCTGGTTCGGCCGGTTCGATGCCGGCCCCGCCTCCCTGGCGACGGCGAAGCCCTCCTTGTGGATGATCTGCCTGCCGCCGCTCGGCGGCCTCGGCATCGGCCTGATGGCGCGGTTCGGCTCGGAGAAGATCCGCGGCCACGGCATCCCGGAGGCGATCGAGGCGATCCTGATCGGCGGCAGCCGGATGTCGCCGAAGGTCGCGGTGCTGAAGCCCGTCTCCTCGGCGATCTCGATCGGCACCGGCGGGCCGTTCGGCGCCGAGGGGCCGATCATCATGACCGGCGGCGCCCTCGGCTCGCTGTTCGCGCAGTTCTTCCAGCTGAGCGCCGCCGAGCGGAAGACGCTGCTCGTCGCCGGCGCGGCCGCCGGCATGACGGCGATCTTCGGCACGCCGGTCGCCGCCGTGCTGCTCGCGGTCGAACTCCTGCTGTTCGAGTGGCGCCCGCGCAGCTTCATCCCGGTCGCGGCCGCTGCCATGACCGCGACCATGCTGCGCCCGGCCCTGTTCGGCGAGGGACCGCTGTTTCCCGTCACGGCCGACCCGGCGCTGCCGTGGTGGGGCCTTCTCGCCTGCGCCGGCCTCGGGATCGCGGCGGGGCTCCTGTCGGGATTGCTCACGCGGCTGCTCTACGCCTGCGAGGACGCGTTCGAGCGCCTGCCGCTCCACTGGATGTGGTGGCCGGTCCTGGGCGGCCTCGCGGTCGGCCTCGGCGGGCTGATCGAGCCCCGGGCCCTCGGTGTCGGCTACGACGTCATCGCCGACCTGCTCGGCGGCCATCCCGCGCTCAAGGCCGTGCTGCTGATCCTCGGCGTCAAGGCGGCGATCTGGCTCGTCGCCCTGTCGTCGGGCACCTCGGGCGGCGTGCTCGCGCCTCTGCTGATCCTCGGCGGGGCGATGGGCTGGCTCGTCGGCACGATGCTGCCGGGCCAGCCGGGCTTCTGGGCGCTGCTCGGCATGGCGGCGATGCTGGGGGGCACGATGCGGGCGCCGCTCACCGGCGCGCTGTTCGCCGTCGAACTGACCGGGAACCTGCCCGCGCTGCCGGCCCTGCTCGCGGCCTCGGCGGCGGCCTACGCGGTGACGGTGCTGCTGCTCAAGCGCTCGATCCTCACCGAGAAGATCGCCCGGCGCGGCCAGCACGTCACCCGCGAATACGGCATCGATCCGCACGAATTCACCCGCGTCGCCGACGTGATGGTGCGCAGCGTCGACACCCTGCCGGGCGCCCTGCCGGTGCCGGAGGCGGTCGCGGTCCTGGAGGCCGGCCGGCACCGGATCTACCCGGTCCTGGACGAGGCCGGGCGCCCGGTCGGCCTCGTCTCGCGGGCCGATGTCCTGCTGTGGACGACAGAGGGCGGGCACGCGGGCGAGCGCCTCGACGAGCGGGTCTCGGATGCCGCCCTGGCCCTGGTCCATCCCGACGACGTCACGGCGCACGCCATCGACCTGATGCTGGCGACCGGCCAGGGCCGCCTGCCGGTCACCGATCCGGCGAGCGGCCGGCTCGTCGGGCTCCTCACCCGCAAGGACCTGCTGCAGGTGCGGGCGGCGTTCAGCCGGGCGGAGGGGGAACGGCAGGCGTATTTTTCACGCGGAGCGAAGGCGATACGGAGCGCGTGAGCGGCGCGGTCTTAGGACCTTCCCCGTCATCCCGGTGCTCGCGATAGGCGAGAACCCGGGATGACGTCGAGAATTTTCGATTCGGGATTTCCCGTTCGACGACCCGATAAAACGTCGTCACTCTTTCAGATGGTCCAGCGGCAACGCCGTCGTGTACTTCACCTGATCGAGCGCGAAGCTCGACCGGATCTTCGCCACGCCCGGGATCCGGGTCAGGTGATCGACGATCAGCCGCTGGTACTGGGCCAGGTCCTCGACCACGACGCGCAGCATGTAGTCGGCCTCGCCGCTCATCAGGTAGCACTCCATCACCTCCGGCCGGTGGCGGATGGCGTCGGAGAAGGCCTGGAGGGCGGCCTGGTTCTGCTTCTCCAGCGAGACGTGGACGAAGACGTTGACGTGCAGGCCGAGCGCCTGCGGGTCGGCCACCGCCACGCAGCGCCGGATGATGCCGCGCGCCTTGAGGTCGGCGACCCGGCGCCAGCACGGCGAGGTTGAGAGGCCGACCGCCTCGGCGAGGTCGCCGATGCCGATCTCGCTGTCCTGCTGCAGGTGCTCGAGGATGCGGATCGAGGCCGGGTCGAGGTCGACGGGTCTGGCCGGCACGCTTTGTCTCCCGGAGGCGGAAGGGCGGTCGAACCTGTCGCCTACCATGCCTTAGGCGGCAGAGTTATCCGGATCGTTCCACAGCCACGCCGCCCCGCGCACGCCCGAGGCGTCGCCGTGCCGGCTCTGGAGGATCGGCGTGTCGAAGCCGCCGCCGAAGACGTGCGGGGCGACGCGCGACGGCAGGGCGTCGTAGATCTCCGGGATGGTCGAGAGGCCGCCGCCGAGCACGATCACGTCCGGGTCGAGCAGGTTGACGGTCGCGGCGATGCCGCGCCCGAGCCGGTCGAGCCAAGCCGCGAAGGTCGCCTGTGCCGCAGCATCGCCCCGGCGCATCGCCGCGACGATCGCCTCGCCGGTCATCGCCCGGTCGGTGCGGCGGGCGTGGTCGGCGGCGAGACCCGGGCCGGAGAGCCAGGTCTCGAGGCAGCCGGTACGGCCGCAATAGCAGGCCGGGCCCGGGCGCTCGTCGTCGCGGGGGGCGGGGAGCGGGTTGTGGCCCCATTCCCCCGCGATGCGCTGGCGCCCGGACAGGGCCCGGCCCGAGAGCGCGATGCCGGAGCCGACGCCGGTGCCAAGGATCACCGCCCAGACGAGGGCTCGGCCCTGCCCCGCCCCGTCGACGGCCTCGGACACCGCCAGGCAGTTGGCGTCGTTCTCCAGCCGCACAGGACGGCCGAGGACCCTTTCGAGGTCCTCGGCCAGCGGCCGGCCGTTGAGCCAGGTCGAGTTGGCGTTCTTGACCCGGCCGGTCGCCGGCACCAGCGCGCCGGGGATGCCGATCCCGACGCTCCCGGTGCCGCCGCCCTGCACTTCCAGGCTCGCGACGAGGGCCGCGATGGCCCGCAGGGAGGCGTCGTAATCGCCCCGCGGGGTCGCGATCCGCCGCTCGGCCCGGACGAGGCCGTCGGGATCGAGGGCGATCCCGGCGATCTTGGTGCCGCCGAGATCGATGCCGATGCGCAAGGCGGTCATCGTGCGGTCAGGGGGCGACCGGGACCGGCTTGTCGTCGGCGATCTCGGTGCCGATCGCCAGCGGGTTGGCCATCACCTCGCGCAGCTTGACCGGATCGAGCTCGCCCTCCCAGCGGCTGACCACCACGCAGGCGACGCCGTTGCCGACGAGGTTGGTGAGCGCGCGGCACTCCGACATGAACTTGTCGATGCCGAGGATGAGCGCCATCGCGGCGACGGGCACCGGGTTGCCGGGAATCGCCCCCAGCGTCGCGGCGAGCGTGACGAAGCCGGCGCCGGTGACGCCGGACGCCCCCTTCGAGGTCAGCATCGCGACCGCGATGATGGTGGCGTATTGCCCGAAGCTCAGATCGGCGCCGACGGCCTGCGCCAGGAACAACGTCGCCAGCGTCATGTAGATGTTGGTGCCGTCGAGGTTGAACGAGTAGCCGGTCGGGATGACGAGGCCGACGACCGAATCCGAGGCGCCGAGCCGCTTCATCTTCTGCATCATGTGCGGCAGCACCGTCTCCGAGGAGGAGGTGCCGAGCACGATCAGGAGCTCGTCCTTGATGTAGGCCAGGAACTTGAGGATCGAGAAGCCGGAGAAGCGGGCGATCAGGCCGAGCACCACGAGCACGAAGAGCAGGCTCGTCAGGTAGAAGGTGGCGACCAGGCCGATCAGGTTGCCGAGCTTGCCGATGCCGTACTCGCCGATCGTGTAGGCCATGGCGCCGAAGGCGCCGATCGGCGCGAGCTTCACGATCATGCCGATGATGCGGAAGAAGATCTCGCCCGCCGCCTCGATGGCGTGGATCGCCGGCTTGCCGCGCTCGCCCAGGCTCGTGATGACGACGCCGGTGAGCACCGAGATCAGCAGGATCTGCAGGAGGTCGCCGCCCGCGAAGGCGTCGAAGTAGCTCTTGGGGATGATCGCCATGATGTGGGCGACCGTCGAATCGGCCTGCGCCTTGGCCGCGTAGCCGGCGACCGCCTTGGCATCGAGCTTCGAGGGATCGACGCCGAAGCCGGCGCCCGGCTGCACGATCTCGCCGACGATGACGCCGATGAGGAGGGCCAGCGAGGACACCACCTCGAAGTAGATCAGGGCCTTCAGGCCGACGCGGCCGACCTTCTTCAGGTCGCCGATCGACGCGATGCCGTGCACGATGGTGCAGAAGATGATCGGGGCGATCATCATCTTGATGAGCGCGATGAAGGCGTCGCCGAGCCACTTCATCGCCTTGGCGGTGTCGGGCGCGACGTAGCCGAGCAGGACGCCGAGCGCGATGGCGATCAGAACCTGGATGTAGAGGACCTTGTACCAGGGCTGCGACGAGCCCGTGGCCGTCGCGGACGGCGTGGCGTGCTGCATGTGCGTTCTCTCCCCGAGGTGCCGGCCGCCGCCTTGGGATCGGCCGTCGCGGTGCGGCCTCCGCCGCGTGTCTGTCGTGGGGAACAGGCCGCGGCCCGGACAGTGTAGAAAGTCCGTGCCCGCCGTTCCAAGTCAAAAATCAGAAAAAACCCGTCGGTTGTCCCTGCTCCGGCCCGTTGCCTCTGCGACAGCGGGAGCCGACGCCGTCCAGTCGCCACCGCCCCTCGCGGCCGCCCGCACGCGGCCGGTCATTGATCGGGCGCGGGCGGGGCCGGACGTGGCGTGCCGCGCCGACGCGCCGGCGTCAAGCGGCCGAGGGATTAAGGAGGCCGCTCAACCGTACGGCCGCGCTTCCGCACGACCTGTCGCGCACACCGGACACGAAAAATCCCGGGCTCCGCCGTGGCGGAACCCGGGATCGATCGACGTCGCGTCACGGTCGGGGCGGTTGGCCGCCCTCAGGGCGTCGGCTGGGTCCGGCGCGGGCGCACGGTCCAGCGCTCGAAGGCCGGGGTGCCGTCGTCGCGGGCGGCATCCCCGCCCGGCACCGCGGCGCCGAGCGCCTGGGACAGGCTCTCGATCACGTCGTCGATGCGGGTATCCGGGTGCGGCTCCGGCGGCGGCGTCGGCTCGGGGGCGGCCTCGGCCTGGGGCGGCGGGGGCGGCGCCTCGTGGACGGGCTCGGGCTCCGGCGGTGGGGGCGGCGGCGTCGGCTCGGGCTGCGGCGGCGTGGCGATGCGGCGGAGCGCGTTGACCACCCCGGTCTCCTCGCCGTTGCGGCTCGGCGCGGCGTAGCGGCCGAAGCCGTAGCGCGGCTCGATCAGGTCGAGCACGGCGTCGAGGGCGGCGTTGGACAGGCCGATCTCGCCCGGCTGCGGCACGCCCTGGAGCGCGATGCTGCGGCCCTCGTAGGCCGCGTCCGCCGTCACCTCGGGGCCGAACCACGGCGGCGCCGGGAAGCCGTTCGCCTCGTCGGGATTGTCGAACACCACCGTCACCACGTCGACCTGGCCCGGGGCGACGTAGCGGTCGATCAGGGCGTCGCGGCCGTTGCCGAGCGCCACCTGGGTGCGGTCGTAGGCGGCGCGGCCGGCGCAGACGTCGAGGAGCGCGTCGCCATGGGCGCGCGGCACCTCCGTGCGCTCCTCGCTGGAGGCGCCGCCGTCGGAGGTGACGAGAACGAGGTGGCACTGGCCGCCATCGACGCGCACGAACGAGGTCCGGCCGGATTGGGGCGGGAAGTACCCCTCGGTGATGCGGGAGGAGCCGCGCTCCTTGCGGATCAGGCGGACCAGCGCCGGCGCGACCTGGAAACGTCGTACGAGGGTCATACGCTCTACTCCACGGGGGTCGCGGCCCGGACACTGCCTAAGAGGCGATGGGCCGCGATCGGCGTCAACTCTCGCGTATCGACCGATCATGGCGACAGAATCAAGGCCATGCTGCCGCCGCCCCCCGATTTATTGACGGAATTCTATGGTGCGGCGCGCGATGCTGACGCTCCGGTCCGGCTCGCGGCGATCAGGACCTCGGCGGCGCCGGACAGCGAACGGTTGGGCCCGTCGGGGCCGAAGATCTGCCCGCAGGCGAAGGCGCCCTCGACGAGGAGCAGGATGGCGTCGGCGAGACGCTCGGGCGCCTCGGCGCCGATCGTACCGGCGACCTCGGCGAGGCGGGCATGGAGCGCGCGCCGGCCCTCGCGCGCCGCCTCGCGGACGGGATGATCCGCCTCCGGATACTCGACTACCGCGTTGGAGAGGCCGCAGCCGCGAAAGCCCGGCCTGGCGCTGCGCGTCGCGATGCCGTCGACGAAGGCGACGAGGCCGGCCTGCGGATCGTCCGGATGGGCCGCCAGCGCCTCGTCGAGGCGGGAGCGCAGGCGCAGGTCGTAATCCTCCAGGCAGGCGACGACGAGCGCGTCCTTCGAGGCGAAGCCGCGGTAGAGGCTCGGCTTCGTCACCCCGGCCCGGGCCACGATCTCGTCGACGCCGACGCCGCGAAAGCCGCGGTCGTAGAACAGCTCGCGGGCGGCCGCCCGGATCCGGTCGCCGGCCCGGACGGGTGCGCTGCCGTCATGCGCCTCCGCCATGCTTTCACCCTTGACGATGTTACTGACTGGTACGTAACGTCCTAGCACGATTCGGGGAGGATGTCCCAGCATGAGTTCGACCGTGTCGCCGCGGGGCCTCGCCTCCCCCGCCGCTCCGAGACCGCGGCCCTTCGGCCAGAACTACGCCTTCGTGGTGGTGGGCGTGATCTTCCTGTGCCTGCTCGCGGCGGCGGGCCTGCGGGCCTCGCCCGGCGTGCTGATCCTGCCGCTGGAACAGGCCTTCGGCTGGAGCCGCGGCACCACCTCCTTCGCCGCCGGGCTCGGCATCTTCCTCTACGGCCTCGTCGGGCCCTTCGCGGCGGCCCTGATGCAGAGCTTCGGCATCCGCCGCACCCTGCTCTGCGCGCTCGCCCTGATGGCGGCCTCGACGGCGCTGAGCGCGCTGATGAGCGAGCCCTGGCACCTCATCGCCACCTGGGGCGTGCTGTCTGGCCTCGGCAGCGGCTGCGTCGCCATCGTGCTCGGCGCCACCGTGGTGAACCGCTGGTTCGCCGTGCGCCGCGGCCTGTTCATGGGGCTTCTCACCGCCAGCACCGCCACCGGCACACTGGTCTTCCTGCCCGGCCTCGCGGCGATCGCGCAGGCCGGCGGCTGGCAACCGGTGGTGCTCACCGTCGCCTGCGCCATCGCGGCGCTGATCCCGATCGTCGCCTGGCTCCTGCCGGAGCGGCCCTCCGATATCGGCCTTACCCCCTACGGGTCGGCGCCCGGCACCGTCTCCGAGCCGCCCCGGCGCGCCAACCCGTTCAAGGCGGCGATCGACGGGCTGGTGCGGGCGAGCGCCAAGGGCGATTTCTGGCTCCTGTTCGGCACCTTCTTCATCTGCGGGCTCACCACCAACGGGCTGGTCGGCACCCACCTGATCTCGTTCTGCGCCGACCAGGGCATCCCGGAGGTGCGGGCCGCGGGGCTGCTCGCGCTGATGGGCGTGTTCGATCTCATCGGCACCACGGGCTCGGGCTGGCTCACCGACCGCTACGACCCGCGCAAGCTGCTGTTCGTCTATTACGGCCTGCGCGGCCTGTCGCTGATGGCCCTGCCCTTCACCGACTTCTCGTTCTACAGCCTGTCGATCTTCGCGGTGTTCTACGGCCTCGACTGGATCGCCACGGTGCCGCCGACGGTCAGGCTCGCCAACGAGGCCTTCGGCGAGCGCGACGCCCCGATCGTGTTCGGCTGGATCGCCGCCGGCCACCAGCTCGGGGCCGCCACCGCCGCCTTCGGCGCCGGCCTGGTGCGTGCTTCGGAAGGCCGCTACCTCGAGGCGTTCCTGGCCGCCGGGCTGACCGCCCTGATGGCCGCGCTGATGTCGCTGATGATCGGCCGGATGGGCCGGGCGGCGCCGGCGGCGGCGTGACGATCGAGCCGGGCGCGCCGCTGCGGCCGCGTCCGGCATTGCTGTTTTCCCGTGCTGTTTCGGGCTTTGCGCGCCTTGCCCTGGCCGGGGCGGCCGGTCTACCCCATCTGATCGGCGGGCCGTGCAGGCCCGCAACGTGAAGGCCGTTCTCCCGAGGTCATCGATGCTCACCGACACTCCCGCGGCCGGCCAGCCCCCCGCGGGCGCCCTGATCAAGGACACCACCACCGCGACCTTCCGCCAGGACGTGATGCAGGAATCCCTGCAGCAGCCGGTGCTGGTCGACTTCTGGGCGCCGTGGTGCGGGCCGTGCAAGCAGCTCACGCCGATCATCGAGAAGGCCGTCAAGGATGCCGGCGGCAAGGTGAAGCTCGTCAAGATGAACATCGACGAGCATCCCCAGATCGCCGGCCAGCTCGGCATCCAGTCGATCCCGGCGGTGATCGCGTTCCAGCGCGGCCAGCCGGTGGACGGCTTCATGGGCGCGCTCCCCGAGGCGCAGATCAAGGCGTTCATCGAGCGCCTGGTCGGCCCCGTCGGCCCGACGGCGATCGAGGACGCGATGGCGGAGGCGCAAGCCGCCGCCGAGGCCGGCGACACCCAGGCCGCCGCCGAGATCTACGCCGCGGTGCTCGGCCAGGAGCCGGGACACACCGGCGCCATCGCGGCCCTCGCCCGCCTCCACCTCGACGCCGACGACCTCGAGGGTGCCCGCCGCTTCATCGACGAAGCGCCGCCCGAGGCCGCCAAGGACCCGGCCATCGCCGCCGTGAAGGCCGCGATCGAGCTCGCCGAGCAGGCGGCGTCGCTCGGCGACCTCGCCGGCTTCCAGCGCCGGATCGAGACCGACCCCGCCGACTACCAGGCCCGGTTCGACCTCGCGCTCGGCCTCAACGCCAAGGGCCAGCAGCAGGAGGCGGTCGACCAGCTGATCGAGATCGTCCGCCGCGACCGGACCTGGAACGATGACGGCGCCCGCAAGCAGCTGCTCCAGCTGTTCGAGGCCTGGGGACCGATGGATCCGATGACCATCCGCGGCCGGCGCAAGCTGTCGACCCTGATGTTCTCGTAAGGCCGGCTCAAGTGCATCTCGGGCGCGGCATTACGCCGGACAGGTATCCACGCCGGCGGAGCGCGCCCTAGGTAGCAGGCTGTGATCCCGGGCCCGAGACGACGCGGCCCGGGGACACCCCTCCGATCCGCGCGGGAGCGACGCCGATGAGCATGAACGTCGCCTACAAGGGGCCGGCCGACTGCCCGACCGAGATCCCGGTCTTTCCCCTCCCCGGGGCTCTGCTGCTGCCGCGGGGCCAGATGCCGCTCAACATCTTCGAGCCGCGCTACCTCGCGATGATCGACGAGGCCCTGCGCACCGACCGGGTGATCGGCATGATCCAGCCGGATTCCGAGTCCGGCGAGACCCCGCTCTCGCCAAAACTCTTCCGGGTCGGCTGCGCCGGCCGCGTCACCCAGTTCGCCGAGACCGGCGACGGCCGCTACCTGATCTCGCTCACCGGCATCGCCCGGTTCCGGATCGAGGAAGAGCTGCCCAACGCCACGGGCTTCCGCCGCTGCAAGGTGACCTTCGCGCCGTTCGAGAGCGACTTCCACGCCCGCGCCGGCGAGGAGGCGGTGGACCGCGCCGGGGTGCTGAAGGCGCTTCGCGATTTCGTCGAGGCCAACGACCTCAAGGTCGACTGGGCCGGGATCGAGGAGGCGCCGAACGAGGCCCTGGTGAATGCGCTCTGCATGATGAGCCCGTTCGGCCCGCGCGAGAAGCAGGCGATGCTGGAAGCGCCCGACCTCAAGACCCGGGCCGAGGTCCTGATCGCCGTGACCGAGATGGAGCTGGTGCGCGCCTCCGGAGCCGAGCCGACGCTGCAATAAGCGGCGCTTTGGGCTAGAGACCCAGGCGCAAGGTCCCACCGGACCATTCGGAAGGACGTCCCGTGAGCGATTCCCCCGCCTCCTTCGAGGCCACCCGCATCGACCCGAAGCTGCTCGAGCTGCTGGTCTGCCCCCTGACCAAGGAGCGGCTGGACTACGATTCCGCGCGCCAGGAGCTGATCAGCCGCTCGGCCAAGCTCGCCTACCCGATTCGCGACGGCATCCCGATCATGCTGCCGGAGGAAGCGCGGCCGCTGGCGGATTGAGGCGACGGCGCCGCGCCGACACGGAACCCCGCGCGGTGTCCCGTCGACAACCGGCAACACGCCCGACAAATCGGCGCGCGCCTCGTTGGCGCCCGCCCCGTTCCCGCCTACACCTCGACGGGACGGTTCCCCCCGGGGATCAAAAGGGAACGCGGTGCGAGAAGCCGCGGCTGCCCCCGCAACTGTGAGCGGCGAGCCCTCCATCACCGACGTCACTGGGTGCCGGAGCCCGGGAAGACGATGGGAGGCAACGACCCGTGAGCCAGGAGACTTGGTGGGAAGAAGACCTGCCGTCAGCCGTGGTCACATGTGGGCCGCGCCGGCCGGGGTGTGCCGGTGCCTCCACGGTGACGTGCCACAGCCCGTGAAGGCTCGCCCGTGCCCGTCTCCCGTTCCCGGTTCCTCGCGGCCCTCGCCGCCGCATGCCTGCCTGGTCCCGCTCTCGCCCAGGACGATATCCCCCTCGACCAGATCGAGGTGAAAGCACCAGTGACCGCCGCGCCGGGGGCGGCCAGCGCCGGCTATCCCGGCGGAATCACCGGCATCGGCGGGTCCTTGCGCCCGGTCGAGGCGGCGAGCGCCGGGATCATCGGCGGAGCCGTCATCAACAGCCTGCCTGTTACCCGCCCGGGCGAGGTGCTGGAGGCGGTGCCGGGCCTGATCGTCACCCAGCATTCCGGCGAGGGCAAAGCCAACCAGTTCTTCCTGCGCGGCTTCAACCTCGACCACGGCACCGACATCGCCCTCCACGTCGACGGCATGCCGGTGAACATGCGCACTCACGCCCACGGCCAGGGCTACGCCGACCTCAACTTCCTGATCCCCGAACTCGTCGGCGCGGTGGAGTTCCACAAAGGGCCCTACTTCGTCCGCGACGGCGACTTCGCCTCCGCCGGCTCGGTGCGGATCGACTATCTCGACAAACTGGACAGGAACATCGCGCTGACGACGCTGGGCAGCTTCGGCTTCAGGCGCGGGCTCTCGGCGGCCTCGGTGCCGCTCGGCGCCGGCAACCTGCTCGTCGCGGGAGAGGCGCAGGCCTATGACGGGCCGTGGGTCGTGCCCGATGCCCTGCGCAAGCTCAACGGCGTCGCCCGCTACAGCCAGGGCACCGCCACGGACGGCTTTGCCGTCACCGGCATGGCCTACTGGGCGAAGTGGAACGCCACCAACCAGATCCCCGAGCGCGCGGTGGCGGAGGGGATCATCGGCCGCTACGGCAGCCTCGATCCGACCGATGGCGGAGACACCGGACGCTTCTCGCTCTCCGGGCGCTGGAGCCAGTCGGATGCCGGCGGCATCACGCGGGCCTCGGCCTACGTGATCCGCTACCAGATGAACCTCTGGAACAACTTCACCTATTTTCTCAACGATCCGGTCAACGGCGACCAGTTCCGCCAGCGCGACGCCCGGGTGCTCGGCGGCGGCGAGGTCAGCCGCGTCTTCCAGGGCGACCTGTTCGGTCTGGCGATGGAGAACGAGATCGGCGTGCAGACCCGCACCGACGACATCCGGGTCGGCCTTTTTAACACCACCGCCCGGCAGTACCGCTCGACGGTGCTCGACGACCGGGTGCTGGAGGCGAGCGCCGCTGTCTACTACGAGAACCGGGTGCGCTGGACCGACTGGCTGCGCACCAGCGTCGGCTTCCGGGCCGACGGCTACTATGCCGACGTCCGCTCCGACACAGCCGCGAATTCGGGGAAAGCCCGCGACGGCATCGTCAACCCGAAGCTCGGCGCGGTGTTCGGCCCGTTCGCCGACACCGAGATCTACCTGAATTACGGTGGCGGCTTTCACTCGAACGACGCCCGCGGCGTCACCGCGACGGTCGATCCGGCGAGCCCTCTGTTCAATATTGCCCGCTCGCCCTTCCTGGTCCCCTCGACGGGCTACGAGGTCGGGATCCGCAACCGCTCCATCGCCGGGCTGGAGACGAGCCTCGCCCTGTTCCGGCTCGATTTCGCCTCCGAGAACCTGTTCCAGGGCGACACCGGCACCACCGAGCCGAGCCGGCCGACCCGCCGCTTCGGCATCGAGTGGAGCAACCACTACGCCGTCACGCCCTGGCTGCGGCTGGAGGGCGACCTGACCCTCACCAATGCCCGCTTCGCCGACCGCGACCCGGTCGGGCGGCGGGTGCCGGAGGCACCGACCACCATCGCCTCGGCGGGCGTCACCTTCGGCGAGGGCCAGGGCTGGTTCGGGACCCTGCGCTTCCGCTATTTCGGGCCGCGCCCCCTGATCGAGGACAATTCGGTGCGCTCGAAGCCGACCGCCCTGCTCAACGGCCGGATCGGCTACGCCTTCGACAACGGCGTGAGCCTCGCCCTCGACGTGCTCAACCTGACGAACGCCCGGGCCGACCAGATCACCTACTATTATGAATCGCGCCTTCCCGGGGAGGCGGCGGGCGTCGCCGACCGGCACTTCCACCCGGTCGAGCCGACGGCCGTGCGGTTGACGCTGGCGGGGCGGTTCTGAGAGCTTGTTTGAGTTGACCGACCACCTTGAAACCCTCGATGTCATCCCGGGGCTGCGGAGCGGAACCCGGGATCCATAACCGCTGACGGCGCAGGATGAAGCGGAACGCTGGCCGCCTTGCCCAGCGTCGTCAGCGGTTATGGATCCCGGGTTCTCGACTTCGTCGAGCCCCGGGATGACGTTGAGAGATGTCGGCCTGTGTGCAGATCAATCGGCGCAACCGCTCAAGCAGGCTCTGAGGGACGGGTCAGCCATCGGTCGTCCTGCGCTGTTTCCCGCGGCGGAGTTGACATCCACAGGGTCATTCCGGGGCCGCGCAGCGGAGCCCGGAATCCAGACACTCGGATGGTGCAGAAAACGGCTGTGCCCGCTTCGCTTCTTCTTGAACGACCTGCGGTTCTGGATCCCGAACTCCGCTGTGCGGCCCCGGAATGACCCTGAGGGTTTCAAGAAGATCGCGGGAAATCAAACGGAGTCCGATAAATCCCGCCGCATCAGCGCGTACATCTTCTCCCGATACGAGAGAGTCTCGACCGTCCGCCAGCCGATTCCAGCGTAGAGCCCCTCGGCGCTGCGCGTGTAGAGCCACAGGGTCGGGATCCCGCGGGCAGCCGCCTCCGCCTCCACCGCAGCGACCAGCCGGACGGCGTGCCCGCGGCCCCGGGCGTGGGGCGCCACGAAGACGCCGGCGAGCCAGGGCGTCAGGTCGGGCCGCGTGTCGAGATCGTGGGCGGCGAGGCTCGCCATGCCGACCGGCTCGTCGTCGACCAGGAGCACGAAGGTGCGGGGCAGCGAGGCGGCCGCAGCGCCGACGGATTCGGCCGCGATCACCTCGGCGAGGCTGCGGCCCTGGCCCTGCTGGAAGGCCTCCCAGCGCCAGCGCGCGGTGACGGGGACGAGGTCGGGCCGCTCGGTGTTGGTGACGATCGCGTGAGGCATCGGACACGGCTCCCCGGGACGGGCCGTCCTTCGCCTGCCCGGGTCGAACCCGTCAATGCCAAGCGTGCCTCAATGCCATCCTTGGCCGAACCGGCCGGTCGAGTGCATCAGGGTGTGCCCGCATTCGAGGCAGAGGTAGCGGGTCTCGACGCCGCCGCCGAACGCCTCGACCACCGGGGTCGAGGCCACCACCATCAGGCGGGCATGGGGGCGCTCCTGCCAGTGGGCGCGCATCTGGCCGCAGCAGGCCCGGCAGGCCGCGTCGTCGGCGCTCATCGACGGGGGCCCGAGGCGGGCGTGGAAACTCTGCTGGGCCATGCGGCGTCGGTCTCGTGCGGGTGAGCCGCATCCGAAACGATCCCGGGACGGATCGCCCGTCGGCCCCGCGGGATCAGCAAGAACGGGACCGGGCTAAACGGCGGAAGCGGGCGGGCGACCGTCCGCTCGGGGTCGAACCATGCGGAAGCTCCGCCGCTCGACCGGTACGGCTAAGCCAAACCGGCGTCGCTCCGCCGGTCGGACGATATCACTGTTTCGCGGGATTGCGGCAAGACTGTGCGGCAGACCGGTCCGCATGCACGGTCGGGTCCACCGGAACCGTGGCTGGGGGCACCGGTTGTCTCGCCGCCGGGGGTGCGAGCCTGCGCACGGTCGGAAACGCGCGGCGGGAGGAGCCGGTTGGTGGGACGTCGCCGGATCGCCGCCTGGCTCGGAGGAGCGTTTGTCCTCGCCGCCGCAGGGTTCGCGGCCATGGCCTGGCGCCCCGCCCTCGCGCCGGGCGGCGCGACGCCGGCCGAGACCGCGCCGGAGCTGGTCCGCAAGGGCGCGATGCTCGCGTCGCTCGGCTACTGCGCCTCCTGCCACACCGCGGAAGGCGGCCGGCCCTACGCGGGCGGCCGCGGCATCGGCACGCCGTTCGGCACGATCTACGCCACCAACATCACGCCGGATCCGGATACGGGCATCGGCCGCTACTCCCTCGCGGCCTTCACCCGGGCGATGCGCGAGGGCGTCGATGCCGGGGGACGCCACCTCTACCCGGCCTTCCCCTACACCCACTATGCCGGCCTGACCGATCCGGACGTCGCCGCCCTCTACGCCTTCGCGATGACCCGGGAGCCGGTGCGGCAGGTGGCGACGGCCAACGCCCTCCCCTTCCCGCTCTCCTGGCGCCCGCTCCTCGCCGGCTGGAAGCTGCTCTTCGCGCAGGCTCCCACAATTCCGGCGAATCCGCAGCGCGACGCGGAATGGCATCGCGGCGCCTACCTCGCCGAAGCCCTGAGCCATTGCGGCGCCTGCCACAGTCCGCGCAACCTCCTGGGCGCCGAGGTACGATCGAAGGCGTATTCCGGGGGCGAGGCCGACGGCTGGTGGGTCCCGCCCCTCGACCGCTCCTCGCCCGCGCCGCTCGCCTGGGACCGCGACAGCCTCGCCCGCTACCTCGCCGAGTGGGATCCGCAGCATGGCGGGGCCGCCGGGCCGATGCGCCCGGTGGTCGACGCCCACAGGACCGTGCCGGACGGCGAGATCCGGGCGCTCGCCTCCTACGTCGCGACGCTCTACGGCCCCGGTCCCGCCGGCAGCCGCACCGGCCCGGTCGACCGGGCGGTCGCGAACGACGATCCGGCGCTGGCCCGCGGCGCGGCGACTTATGCGGGCGCCTGCGCGACGTGCCACGAGAGCGGCGGCGGGGCCTCCGGCGGCGTGCCCTACACCACGCCCTCCCTCGGCCACCGCACCACCGTGCGGGCGCCCGATCCGCGCAACCTGATCCTCGTCCTGCGCGACGGCATCGCCCCGCGGGACTACGCGCCGGGGCCGATCATGCCGGCCTACGGGGCGATGCTGACCCCCGCTCAGGTCACAGACCTCGCCGCCTACCTGCGCGCCCGGTTCAGCCCCGACGGGCCGTGGCCGAACCTCGACGCGACGGTGCGGGACCTGATGCGCGACGCCCCCCGCCCCGGCGCGCGGGCCGAGGCGGGGCATTAAGGAGGAGACGCCGATGCCGACCCTGACGGTGAACGGCCGCATCCAGGCCATCGAGGCCGCGCCAGAGACCCCGCTCCTCTACGTGCTGCGCGACGAGCTCGGGCTCAACGGCGCCAAGTTCGGCTGTGGCTTGGGCCAGTGCGGCGCCTGCACCGTCGCGGTCGAGGGCCGCGCGGTCCTGTCCTGCCTCACCCCGATCGGCGTGCTGGAGGGCCGGTCCGTCACCACCGTCGAGGGGCTGGGGAGCCCGGAGAATCCGGGCCCGCTCCAGGCCGCCTTCATCGCCGAGAGCGCGGCCCAGTGCGGCTACTGCATCGCCGGCATGGTGATGCGGGCCCACGCCCTGCTGCGTACCGTCCCGCATCCGAGCGAGGCCGAGATCCGCGACGCCCTGCGCTTCAATCTCTGCCGCTGCGGCACCCATATGCGGATCCTCGCCGCCGTGCGGCGCGCGGTCGGCGAGCCCGCCACCACGGGGGCGACGCCGTGACCGCCCTCACCCGCCGGACCCTGCTCGTCGGCGGCGCGCTCCTCGTCGGGATCGGACTGCCGCGACGCGTCGAGGCCGCCGCCCTGCCAGGCAGCCTGGGGCAGGCGCCGCGGATCGATGCCTGGATTCGGATCGGCGAGGACGGCGCCGTCACGGTTCTCACCGGCAAGGCCGAGCTCGGCCAGGGGATCAAGACGGCGCTGATCCAGGTCGCGGCCGAGGAGCTGGGGCTGGAGCCCGCCGCCTTGCGCCTCCACACTGCCGATACCGAGCTGACCCCGAACGAGGGCTACACCGCCGGCAGCCACTCGATGCAGGATTCGGCCACGGCGATCCGCCACGCCGCCGCGGCGGCGCGGGCGCTGGTCGTCGAGGCCGCGGGGCGCCGGCTCGGCCTGCCGCCCGCCGCTCTGCGGATCGAGGGCGGCGGCGTCGCGGCTCCGGACGGGCGGCGCCTCGCGCTCGGCGAGATCGCCCGGGACGTCGCGCTCGACGCAAGGACGCCGGAGACGGTCGCGCTGCGCGATCCCGCGACCTACGCGGTGGTGGGCCGGCCGCTGCCGCGGGTCGACATTCCCGCCAAGGTCGCGGGCGGCGCGGCCTACGTGCAGGACATCCGCGCGCCCGGTCTGGTGCATGCCCGGATCCTGCGCCCGCCCCGCCCCGGCGCCCGCCTCGTCGGCCTCGACGCCGAGGAGGTTGCCGCCCGTCCCGGGGTGATCCGGGTGCATCGCGACGGCGACTTCCTGGCGGTGCTCGCTGAGCGGGAATACGCCGCCGTGACGGCGATGCGGGCGCTCGCGCGGGTCGCGGTCTGGCAGGGCGGCGCGAGCGTGCCGGAGCCCGACGCGCTCTTCTCCGACCTCGCGGGCCGGTCGGCGACGCGGACGATCATCCACGAGGCTGGGGCCGAGGCGCTCGCGCCGGCGGGCCGCCGGATCACCGCGCAGTACCGGCGACGCTACCAGATGCACGGCTCGATCGGCCCGTCCTGCGCGGTGGCCGAGTTCGACGGCGACCGGCTCACCGTGTGGTCGCACGCGCAGGGCATGTTCCCCCTGCGCAAGGCGCTCGCCGAGATGCTGTCCCTGCCCGAGGAACAGGTGCGCTGCATCCATGTCGAGGGCTCGGGCTGCTACGGCCATAACGGCGCCGACGACGCGGCGGGCGACGCGGCGCTCCTCGCCCGCGCCCTCCCCGGCCGGCCGGTGCGGGTGCAGTATACCCGCGAGCAGGAGCACCTGTGGGAGCCCTATGGCGGCGCGATGCTGACCGAGGCCTCGGCGGTGCTGGGACCCGACGGGCGCGTCATTGACTGGGACTACGCGGTGCGCAGCCCGACCCACCTCACCCGCCCGCCCGGCGCCGGCCAGCTGCTCTCGGCCCGGATGCTGGACAAGCCCTTCCCGGCCCCGCCTCCGAAGGCGCTGCCGCAGCCGGAGGGCGGCGGCGACCGGAACGCCATCCCGCTCTACCGCTTTCCCAAGGCCCGGGTGGCGCACGACTTCGTCGCCGACATGCCGCTGCGCGTCTCGGCCCTGCGCAGCCTCGGCGCCTACATGAACGTGTTCTCGATCGAGAGCTTCGTCGACGAGCTGGCCGAGGCCGCCGGCGCCGACCCGGTCGCCTTCCGTCTGGCGCATCTCGACGACGCGCGGGCGCGGGCCGTGATCGAGGAGGCCGCCACGCGCTTCGGCTGGGGGAAAACCCTTCCGAAGGGCCGCGGCGCCGGCTTCGCCTTCGCCCGCTACAAGAACCTCGCGGCCTTCTGCGCGCTCGCCGTCGAGGTCGAGGTGGCGCATGAGAGCGGCCGGGTCCGGCTGGTGCGGGCGCAGGCCGCGGTCGATGCGGGTCAAGTCGTCAACCCGCACGGCATCCGCGACCAGATCGAGGGCGGGGTCATCCAGGCGATGAGCTGGAGCCTGTTCGAGGCGGTGGCGCACGATGCCGAGGGACCGACGAGCCGCGACTGGAGCACCTACCCGATCGCCCGCTTCCCCGACATTCCCGAGCGCCTCGACGTCCACCTGATCGACCGCCCTGGCCAGCCGTTCCTCGGCGCTGGCGAGGTCGCGCAGGGGCCGACCGCCGCGGCGCTCGCCAACGCGATCCGGACCGCCGCGGGCGTGCGCCTGCGCGAATTGCCGATGCGGCCGGAGCTGGTGAAGGCGGCGATCGGGGTGTGACGCCTGAAAACTCTTCAGAATAGGGCGCGTCTCCCCTCTCCCGTGTGGGAGGGGGGCCGGGGGTGAGGGTGGCTCGGCTGCCGCAATGACCCTGAACCGTTGAGCTGCGCAGCTCGACGCTTGGTGATTTATACGGCAGCCGAGCCACCCTCACCCCTACCCCTCTCCCACACGGGAGAGGGGATCCCGCGCTCCATTTGTTCAGAGTAGTCCACGCGGAAACCACTCACGCCGCGACCTGCCGCAGGAAGCGCTCGACCTCGGCGTCGAGCCGGGCGGTCAGCCCGTCGACCTCGCGGGCGGCGGCGTCGACCGTGCCGGCGGCGCCGGCCGTGTCGCGGGCCGCGCCGATCACCGTGGCGAAGTCCCGCGCCATGGCGCGGGAGGCTTCCGCCGCCCCGCCGGCGCTGCGGGAGATCTCCTGCGTCGCCGCGCCCTGCTGGGTCACCGATGCGGCGATGCCGGCGGTGGTCTCGTCGATGTGGTGCATCCGGGTGCGGATCCGCGCCAGGGTGGCGGCGGT
Source organism: Methylobacterium sp. 174MFSha1.1 (assembly GCF_900116815.1). NCBI lineage: Bacteria > Pseudomonadati > Pseudomonadota > Alphaproteobacteria > Hyphomicrobiales > Methylobacteriaceae > Methylobacterium > Methylobacterium sp. 174MFSha1.1. The sequence goes on from NZ_FPCB01000009.1 coordinate 178,541, forward strand.
CTCTTCGGTGGCGCCGCGCAGGCCGGCGACCTGGCGGGTGATCTCCTCCGTCGCCTGGGCGGTCTGCCCGGCGAGCGCCTTGACCTCGGCGGCGACCACCGCGAAGCCGCGGCCCGCCGTCCCTGCCCGGGCCGCCTCGATCGTCGCGTTGAGGGCGAGCAGGTTGGTCTGCGCGGCGATGGCGTCGATCAGCGCCACGACGTCGCCGATCTGGGCCGAGGCCCGCACCAGCTCGCCGACCCGGCTGTCCGCGGCCTGCGCCTCGACGAGGGTCGAGGCGGTGCTCTCCCGCGCCCGGGCGACCTGGCCGGTGATGTCGCCGACCGAGGCCGACAGTTCCTCGGCGGCGCCCGCCACCGTGGCGACGTTGCCGGCCGCCGCCTCCGACCGGGCGGAGGCCGCCGCGATCGCGCCCTCGGACGCCTCGGCCTGCGCCGTCATCGCGCCGGCCCGCTCGCTCAAGCCCGCGACGCGCTGGCCGAGGGCCGCGACCAGGGAGGCCACCTCGCCCCGGAAGGCCGCCACCGCCGCGTCGCGCGCATTGCGCCGGCGTTCCGCGGCCTCGCTCCCGAGCCGGCCCTCCTCCTCGAGGGCGAGCGCGCGCCGGCTCGTCTCCCGCAGGGTCTCGATGGCCTTGGCGACGGCGCCGATCTCGTCGCCCCGCCCGGCATGGCGGATCGGGGTCTCGAGGTCGCCGGCGGCGAGGCCGGAGACCCGCGCGGCGATGTCGACGAGGGGCCGCACGAGGCGGCGGGCCACCAGGGCCGCGACCAGGCAGGCCAGCAGCGCGATCATCCCCGCCGCGAGGGTGACGGCGCGCATCGCCGCCGCATGGGTCGCGTAGGAATCCTCGACCGGCACCCCGACATAGAGCACGCCGTTGACGCGGCCCCCGGCGTCGCGGATCGGCTGGTAGATCGTCTGGAAGGGGCGGCCGAACAGCGTCACCTCGCCGCGAAACGCCTCGCCGCGGCGCAAGGCGCCCTGCGCCGGGCTGTCCGCGGCGAGCGCCGTGCCGATCGCGCGCTCGCCGTTCTCCCGGCGCACCGTCGTCACCCGGCGGATGAAGGCGTCCTTGGCCGGATCGTAGGCGAACACCGTGGCGCTGCCGCCGACATAGGCGACGGCCTCGTCGACCACCGAGGCGTCGGCGAAGTCGGTCAGGGCCGGCGCGGTCACCGCCCTCACCTGTCCGTCCTCGACGGTCGCCTTCGCCCCAGGCACCCGGCCGGCGAAGATCAGGGCGAGCGTGCGGCCGTTCTGCTGCGCCCGTTCGTGGTCCTGCCGCTGCAGGTCGAGCCAGACCTGCCGCGATGCCGTCATCCACATCGCCGCCGTCGTCATGACGATCGCACAGGCGACGATCATGACCAACTTCGCCGTCATTCCGACGCGGTTTTTCATATCCCGTTCCTCTGGTTCAGGTAACGGTTATCCGAAAGATATTGACGTTTTGTATCGTTGTGTATCGCAAGAAGCGGGCTGATACAGCGTAAGACAATATAAGATTGCATATAATATTTGAAACCATCGCAGAATGATGGATCATGGACGAAGGCTGATCCGCCACGGCCCAGTCGCAGGTCTCAGAAAATTTTCCTAAGTGTCGTGAGTTCGGCGCCGAGACGAGACGGGCGTCATAGGCCTGCCGGTGCCGCCGAAAACTGGCGGCCGGGGTGGGACCGGCGCTGGGATCGTTCGCGCAGCCTAGCGAGTACAGTGGGAAGCGGCCGCCTCATCGCGCCAGAGAACGTCCCCGGATCACCCGGCCATCCCATGCCGCGGTCGAAGCGCGCCTGCCGGGCATGGCCTCTCAAAGGCGGGCGGGGCACCTCGGGCCCCGCCTCGGAGAGCTCAGCTCATCCGTCCCGCGCCCCGGGCGCGGACTGACAACTCTTCCCTGCCCGCGCCTGTCGGCGCGGACGGAAATCAAGCCTTCTTCTTCGCCCGCGTCTTGGGGGCGGCCTTGGCAGCCTTCACGGCCGCCGCCGTCTCCGCCGCCTCGGCCTCGCGGGCGAGGCGCAGGGCCTTGAGGCGGGCCATGTTGTCGTCACGGCTGCGCTCCGCGCTGGCGAGGTCGGACCAGGCCTGCGCCGCCATCTCGGCCTGCATCTGGGCCCGCGCCGCGCGGGTCTCGGCCTGTCCGCGCGCGGTGCTGTCTTGGGTCGCCATGACGTCATCCCTCTTGCGAGGCGCGGGCGAGCCGCAGCCTCGGAGAGGGCGCCGGGCCGAACGGGCCGCCGTGTGCGGCCCGCCCCCGGCGCCCTCTGACTATATAGGGCGCGGCGGACAATTGTCATGCGTTCGGCCCCGGCCCGGGCCGGGGGACGGGGGCCGGACCGATCGGGACGCCTCGGCGGAGACGCCTCAATGGGCGTTCGGCACCTCGTGGTGCGGCGGCTGTTCCTCGTGCCGCGGCGCCTCCTCCGGATGCCGCGGCGCTTCGGGCGCATCGCCCGCCAGGGCCTCGGCGAAGGGAAATTCCAGCACCACCTCGCCGGCCTCGTCGGTCACCACGAGGCTCGCGGCGAGCAGACGGTCCTGGTTCCCGCCATGGCTCATCTTGGGGTCGTCCATCATCGCGCGGATGATCGCGCGCGAGGCCTCCCAGGCGTGATCGGGATCGCGCAGTTCTTCACCGTTCAGATCGGTGATCACGTCCTCGCCGATGTGAGTGTTGAAGAAGTAACGGGGCATGGGCAATCCTTCCGGCCGGACATTCGTCCTACCTGCCCTGTTCGCCCCTCCAGGACCAGTCCCCTGATCGGGGGATGCAATGCCGATTTCGACGCGTGTGCCCGATTGGGGATCGAGAATGACGAGTCCCATCGTCCACTCCTGTGCAACGCGCCCCGCCGCCCGAGTCCAGTGAGACTGCAACTTGTGGCAGAGATGAGGCCTCGCGTGCAATCCAGCGCCGAGTACCCGGTGCGGGCGACGCCGAACAGGCGGCGGGACGGCGCTTCCCCGGCTATCGTCCACTTGCGCCGGGCTCACGATTCGGCTTTCCTGGACCCGGGACAACGACGGAACGCTAGGTCACTGAATACCGGCGCCGCTCGGCTTCGCCCATGGGAGCCTCGAAACGTCCGATGCTGTGGCGCATGACGCACTGGAGCCGCAAGCCGTCCGCGCCCTCCCTCGTCGGCGGGTTCGACCCGATCTACTATCTCGGCAAGAATCCGGATGTGGCGGCCGAAGGCTGCGACCCCCTCGAACATTACCTGCATTTCGGCTGGCGCGAGGGACGGGATCCATCCGCCGAGTTCAGCACCCGCGGATACCTCTCGGCCAATCCGGACGTCGAGCGGGCGGGCGTGAACCCGCTGCTGCATTACCGCGAGCACGGCCTCGCCGAGCGCCGGCGCGGCTGGCAGAAGCCGGGCGCCTGATCCGGCTCCCGGCGCTCAACTACGATCCGATCGCGCTGCAACACGGTCCACGACACTGGCACAGTGCGAAGGCTCAGCGCGGCTGAGATTCATCGATCAGCAACGCAGTTTCCGCTTCCTCCCCTTTCCCGGACGACTGAAACGAAGTGGAAGGAGATCCGGGATCCAGCGCAAAAAGTCGCGAAGCGTCTTTGTGTCTGCAACGGTGCAACATTCAGAGCCGCTTCGCGGCCCTTCCTGTGCTGGATCCCGGATTTCCTTCCGCTATCGCTCCAGTCGTCCGGGAAAGGGGAAGAAACGGAAACGGAATGTTTCCCCGGCGACCCTCGCCCCGGCCATATCGAACCTTCGCTACATGCCCCTGTCGTGTAGCGTGACTGCCCGATCGTGCGGTGATCCAGGTCATTGCTTTTGCCGTACTTTCTTCGTCGAACCGGTATCCGCTTCGCCGGAAATACTCTGGAGCCCCGTCAGCTGCCGCGATAGGTGCTGTAGGCGTAGGGCGCGATCAGCAGCGGCACGTGGTAGTGGTTCAGGCCGGGCCGGACCACGAAGCGCACCGGCACCTCGTCCAGGAAGTCGCCGGCGCCGGCATCGCGCTGACCGGAGAAGTACGCGCCGACCGCGAAGACGATCTCGTAGATGCCGGGCGCCAGCGCCGCGCCGGCGAGCAGCGGCGCGTCGCAGCGCCCGTCCGCGTTGGTGAGGGCGCGGGCGACCTGCTCGCGCGTGCCGTCGGTGAGGCGCCAGAGCTGCACCGCCACCCCGGCGGCCGGGCGGCCATGGGCGGTGTCGAGCACGTGGGTGGTCAGGCGCGGCGTCTCGGGGCTGTTGGGCATCGACATCGCTCGGATCTCCGCTCTCGGCCTCTCGCCTCGGCCACTGGCCTCGACTCCTTGGGGTGCCCGAGGGCTGCCGCTCGGTCAAGCACGGCTTGACCCGTGCCGGCCGGCGCGCCCAGCATGCGGCCCGATCCTGCCGGAGCCCCGCATGGCCACGCTTCTCCTGCGCAACGCCGACCGCCTCGTCACCATGGACGACGACCGGCGCGAGATCGACCGCGGCTTCGTGCTGATCGAGGAGAACCGGATCGCCGCGGTCGGCGGGCCCGAGGCGGCGCCGGAGACCGCCGACACGGTGATCGACCTCGCCGGCCACGTGCTGCTGCCCGGCCTCGTGAACACCCACCACCACATGTACCAGTCGCTCACCCGCGCCGTCCCGGCGGCGCAGGATGCGGACCTGTTCGGCTGGCTGAAGACGCTCTACCCGATCTGGGCCCGGCTCACGCCGGAGATGGTGCGGATCTCGACGCAGACCGCGATGGCCGAACTGATGCTGTCGGGCTGCACGACCTCGAGCGACCACCTCTACCTCTATCCGAACGGCTGCCGCCTCGACGACAGCATCGAGGCGGCGGACGCGATCGGCCTGCGCTTCCACGCCGCCCGCGGGGCGATGAGCCTCGGCGAGAGCGCCGGCGGCCTGCCGCCCGACGCCCTGGTCGAGGACGAGGCGGCGATCCTCGCCGACACGCGCCGCCTGATAGAGACCTGGCACGACCCGGCCCCTTACGCGATGCGCCGGATCGTGGTGGCGCCGTGCTCGCCCTTCTCGGTCAGCGAAGGCCTGATGCGCGACGCGGCTGCCCTGGCGCGATCCTACGGCGTCTCGCTCCACACCCATCTCGCCGAGAACCAGGACGACGTCGCCTACAGTCGCGAGCGGTTCGGGAAGACGCCGGCCGAGTATGCCGCCGATCTCGGCTGGGTCGGGCCGGACGTCTGGCACGCCCACTGCGTCAAGCTCGACGAGGACGGGATCCGACTCTTCGCCCGCACCGGCACCGGGGTCGCGCATTGCCCGTGCTCGAACATGCGGCTCGCCTCCGGCATCGCCCCGGTGCCGCGGATGCGCTGCGAGGGCGTGGCCGTCGGCCTCGGCGTCGACGGCTCGGCCTCGAACGATGCCGGCCACCTGCTCGGCGAGGCGCGCCAGGCGATGCTGCTCGCCCGCGTCGGTCACGGCCCCGCGGCGATGACGGCGCGCGAGGCCCTGGAGATCGCGACGCTCGGCGGCGCAAGGGTGCTCGGGCGCGACGACATCGGGGCGCTCAAGCCCGGCATGGCGGCCGATTGCGTCGCCTTCGACATGCGGGGGCTTGGCGTCGCCGGCGCCTTGCACGATCCGGTCGCCGCGCTGGTGTTCTGCGCGCCGCCGGGCGTGGGCCTGAGCGTCATCAACGGGCGGATCGTGGTGCGGGACGGGCACCTGCTGACGCTGGACACGAGCCGACTGGCCGAGCGGCACAATGCGCTGAGCCGGCGCCTCGTCGACGGGGCGTAGCGGGGATCAGGGGTCCCCCAGCGCCCGGTCCACCGCCGCCTCGGCGTGCAGCGCCGTGGTGTCGAACAGCGGCACCGGGCTGTCCTCCGGGCGCACCAGCAGCATGATCTCGGTGCAGCCGAGGATGATCGCCTCGGCGCCGTTCGCGACCATCCGGGCGATGACCGCCCGGTAGGCCTCGCGCGAGGCCGGCAGCGCACGTCCCTGGACCAGTTCCTCGTAGATCACCCGGTGCACCTCCGCCCGGTCGCCGGCCTCGGGGACCAGGACGTCGAGGCCGTGGCGCGCCGCGAGGCGGCCCTTGTAGAAATCCTGCTCCATGGTGAAGGCGGTGCCGAGGAGGCCGACCCGGGAGAGGCCCGCGGCGCGGATCCGCTCGGCGGTCGGGTCGGCGATGTGCAAGAGCGGCAGGCCGATCGCCGCCTGCACCTGATCGGCCATGCGGTGCATGGTGTTGGTGCAGATCACCACGAAGTCCGCCCCGCCCCGCTCCAGCCGCCGGGCGGCCGCGATCAGCTCGTCCGCCGCCTCGTCCCAGCGCCCGGCATGCTGCAGGGCCTCGATCTCGCCGAAGTCGAACGACCACATCAGGCAGCGCGCCGAACGCAGACCCCCGAGGCGGGCGCGGACCGTCTCGTTGATGATGCGGTAATACTCGGCCGAGCTCTCCCAGCTCATCCCGCCGATCAGGCCGATGACCTTCTGCTGCATGTCCGGTCCTCTCCCGATCGACGACCCATCCCGGAGAGACCTGCCGCCGGTCGCCCGGCGGCAGTTGCTTCAACCCTACTTCGCCAGCGCCGCCAGGATCCGCGCCCAGGAGCGGGTGCCCTTGTGGAAGCTCTGCAGGTCGTACTTCTCGTTCGGCGAGTGCACCCGGTCGTCGTCGAGGCCGAAGCCGACCAGCAGGGTGTCGAGGCCGAGCGTGCGCTTGAAGTCGCCGACGATCGGGATCGAGCCGCCCGAGCCGATCGTGACCGGCGCCCTCCCCCATTCCTCGGCGAGCGCGCCCTTGGCGGCTTCCAGCGCCGGCATGCCGTGAGGCAGGGCGAGCGCCCGCGAGCCCTTGTGCGTGACGACCTCGACCGAACAATCGGCCGGGATGCGCTCCTGGACGAAGGCGCGGAAGTTGCGGTCGAGCGCCTCCGGGTCCTGGTCGCCGACGAGGCGGAACGAGATCTTGGCGCTCGCCTTCGCGGCGATCACCGTCTTGGTGCCCTCGCCGGTATAGCCGCCGATGATGCCGTTGGCGTCGCAGGTCGGGCGGGACTGGATCTGCTCGATCAGCATCCGGTCGCGCTCGCCGGCGGGCTTGTTCAGGCCGACGGTGCCGAGGAAGCTCTCCGGCGTCAGGTCGAGGCCGCGCCACTGCTCCAGTACCTCCGGCGGCGTCTCGTGCACGCCGTCGTAGAAGCCCGGCACGGTCACCCGGCCCTGGTCGTCGTGCAGGTCGGCGATGATGCGCGAGAGCACCCGGATCGGGTTGGCGGCGGCGCCCCCGAACAGGCCCGAATGCAGGTCGCGGTCGGCGCAGGCGACCGTGACCTCGAAATAGGCGAGGCCCCGCAGGGACGAGGTGATGGCCGGGGTGTCGCGGTCCCACATCCCGGTGTCGCAGACCAGCGCGACGTCGGCCTTCAGCGCCTCGCGGTTCGCCGCGACCCATTCGGGCAGGAACTTCGAGCCGTCCTCTTCCGCCCCCTCGATCAGGATCGTGACGCCGACCGGCAACTCGCCGTCGATCGCCTTGAAGGCGCGGCAGGCCTCGACGAAGGTCATCACCTGGCCCTTGTCGTCGCAGGCGCCGCGGGCACTGATGACCTTGCGGCCGTCGGCCAGCACCGCCATGCGCGGCTCGAAGGGCGGCGTCTCCCACTCGTCCAGGGGATCGACCGGCTGTACGTCGTAGTGGCCGTAGAACAGCACGTGCGGCGCGCCGGGCTTGGGGTAGTGGCCGAGCACCACCGGGTGGCCGCCGGTCTCGCGCAGGGAGGCCTCGAAGCCCATGGCGGCCAGGTCGCCCTTGAGCCACTCCGCCGCCTTCCGGCACTCCGCCGCGTAGGCCGGATCGGTCGAGATCGACTGGATGCGCAGGAAGGCGAACAGCCGCTCCAGGGAATTGTCGAGGTCGCGGTCGATGTCGTCGAGGATCCGGTCAAGCGCGGCCATGCGGTGTCTCCGGTCTGGCCGGGCCCCCTGGCCCGGCGCTCACCGCGCCATCACTAGCGCAGCGGACCGGCGGCCAGAAGCCGTCGGGCACGGACAGCGGGCCGCCGCGGGCGCATGGCGGGCGCAAAGCGGTGGACGGGCTTCCAAGAACCTGCCGGCTCGGCCGTGACTGAATGCACACCCTCCATGTCATTCCGGGCTCCGCTGCGCGGCCCCGAAATGACGCGGAGGGTGTGAAGGCTGTCGGGCGGATCCGAAGGGCCCGTGAGACGATCACCGGGCGACGGTCGTCCGGCGATCGACCTCAGTACGTCAGTCCGCCGAGGCCCGGCAGGGCGAGGCCGTTGCCGAAGGCCCAGCGCAGGCCGACCCGGAACTCGTTGGCGGCGATGTCCTTGATGCGGGTGTTCTGGTTGTAGGCGTCGAAGCCGGTGCGGGCCTTGCCGACCTCGAGGTAGCGGTAGCTCGCATCGACGCTCACGCCGGCGCCGATCTCGTAGGAGATGCCGGCCATCGCCGCCCAGGCGAGACCGATCGCCGTGTGGTTGGCGCGGGGGTCGTAGCCTTGCGCCCCGATCTTGTAGCTGCCGTCGACGCCGCTGCCGCAGGCGGTGGTGAAGCAGGTGGTGCCGGTCCAGGCATCGTGGAAGCGGTTGCTCGCCATGCCGACGCCGGCGCCGATATAGGGGGTGAAGCCCCACCAGGTGCCGAGATCGACGTAGACGTTGAACAGGCCGGTCAGCACGTCGAGCTTGCCGGCTTCGGTGTTGAAGCCCTCGACGAAGTTGGTGCGCGAGGAATAGTCGCGGAAGCGGCTGCGGGTGCGCCCGTCGATGGTGACGTCGGCGCGCAGGAAGCTGTTGAAGCGGTAGCCGATGCCGCCGCCGTAGCCGTCGGTGTTGCCGAGGCGGAAGCCGACGAGCTTGGCGCCGTCGGTGCCCGGCAGGGTGTCGTCCTTCGGATGGCGGAAGTCGCTCATCGTGTAGTCGCCGCGCAGGTACCAGCCGGAGCCGATCTCCACCGGGGCCGCGGGCGGCGGCGGGGGAGGCGGAGGTGGCGGCAGCAGATCTGCGGCGAGCGCGGGCGCGCCGATAAGGCCGAGCCCGAGGGCCGCGACCGGGAGAGAGAGACCGAACCGTGCCATGGGGCGCCCTTTCCTGCCCCATCGGCGTCTCGGCCGGGGCGAATTACGCGAAACTGGGAGTGGGACCGTGTGCCCGATCATTGACGTAACGTAAGAAGATGAGCGGAGACTTAACCCTAACGATCGGCCGCCGACATCTCCGGCGCGGGCGCGCCGGAGACGGATCGAGGATCTCATACGATTTCCGATTGATCGCTTCGCGATGCGGAAATCGACTTCGCTCAGGTGCCGCGCGGGCTGGTGATACTATTTCCGGAAGTAATCTTCCGGAAATAGTATCAGTACTTGCGAACCAGCGGCATCATCGGGGGCGGCGGCGGCTCGTAGGCGGCAGCCAGGATCGGCGCGCCGAACATCCAGCGCATGCCGAGCTTGATGTCGTGGGACTCGATGTCCTTGACCTTGATCGGGGTCAGGGTGCTGCCGCAGAAGCAGTTCAGCACGCCGGTGCTGCCCTCGCCGAGGTTGAGGTAGCGGTAGGCCAGTTCGAGCTTCAGGTTCGGCGTGACGGCGTAGGACAGGCCGGCATGCAGAGCCCAGGCCAGACTCGTCTTCATCTGGGTCTTGTAGGTGCCGCCGCTGATGCTCTGGTAGCCGTACTTGCCCCAGTCGGGATTGTCCGGGTAGGTGTAGCTGCCGGTGATCTGGCTCGTCTCCGACAGGCCAGAGAAGCGGTGGAACGCCGCGCCGACGCCGGCACCGATGAATGGCGTGACGCCGTAATAGGTGCCGAGATCGGCGTAGCCGTTCACCAGGACGACCGCGGCCGAGTAGTTGCCGTTGGTGGTCTCGTAGGTGGTGTCGTCGTGGTCGCGGCGCAGGCCGGCCTCGTCGTAGGTCGAGTAGGACGACTTGATGCGGTCGTTGGTGCGGAAGCCGCTGGAGAAGCGGTACTCGCCGGTCACGTCGCCGCGCAGCCAGGAATTGAACTGGTAGCCCACGCCGACGCCGGCGAAACCGCCGCCGCCGAGATCGCTGTTGTAGTAGTTGACGACGTCCGGGCTCGGCACGGTCGAGAGCTTCGGCCGGGTGTAGATGCTGGCGCCGACATCGCCGCGCAGGTACCAGCCGCCGCCGAACTCGACCGGCGGGGGCGGCAGCGGCGGGGGCGGAGGCGGCAGGAGGTCGGCGGCGTGAACGAGCCCCGGCGCGGCCACGCTCGCAGCGAGCGTGATGATGCGCGCCAGCGCGAGTGGCTTGCTGCGGCCCATGACGGTTCCTTGTGTGAAGGGCCGCGAGCGGGTCGGGCGGCCGTTCTGGAAGACGTCACGACTGTCGCCGGGTTCGGTAAACCCGCGCTTAACGTTAAGCCTTAGGGCTGAGAAAGTGTTGCATTTGATTGATTGGGCTGCACCGTCAGACCGTGCCCGAAGACGCGGTCGCGGGATGCGCAAGTCATGCAAGCGGCCTCGTCGCTCGCTCGCGCTGAGCGTGCAATACGGGGAACGGAGGACGTCGCCTCCGTCCCGGTCCGGTCGCGATCAGGCCGCGACCTTGCGCAGGGCCTCGACGACATCGTCGACGACACGCACCACGAGGTCGCGGTCGTCGCCCTCGGCCATCACCCGGATCACCGGCTCGGTGCCGGAGGGCCGGATGACGAGGCGACCGCCCTCCCCGAGGCGCTGCCGCGCGCCCTCGATGGCCGTGACGACGGAATCCTGGCGCAGGGGCTCGCCGCCGGTGCCGTACCGCACGTTCTTGAGCACCTGCGGCAGCGGGTCGAAGCAGTGGCAGACCTCGCTCACCGGGCGCTGCTGGCGCTGGACCACCGAGAGCAGCTGGAGCGCCGCCACCAGCCCGTCGCCGGTGGTGGCGTAATCCGACATGATGATGTGGCCGGATTGCTCGCCGCCGAGATTGTAGCCGTGCTCGCGCATGTGCTCCAGCACGTAGCGGTCGCCGACGGCGGTGCGCACCATGCCGAGGCCGAGGCCCCCGAGATAGCGTTCGAGGCCGAGATTCGACATGATGGTGGCGACGATGCCGTTCTTCGACAGGCGGTCGTCCTCCTGCCAGGAGCGGGCGACCACCGCCATCAGCTGGTCGCCGTCGACCCGCTGGCCCTTCTCGTCGACCACCAGCACCCGGTCGGCGTCGCCGTCCAGCGCGATGCCGATATCGGCGCGCAACTCGCGCACCTTGGCGACGAGGGCCTCCGGCGCCGTCGAGCCGACGTCGCGGTTGATGTTGAAGCCGTCCGGCTCGGTGCCGATGGCGATCACCTCGGCGCCGAGCTCCCATAGGGTCTCGGGCGCGACCCGGTAGGCGGCGCCGTTGGCGCAATCCACCACCACCCGCAGGCCGTCGAGCGTCAGGGCGCGCGGCAGGGTGCGCTTGGCGAACTCGATGTAGCGGGCATGCACGCTCTCGATGCGCTTGGCCCGGCCGAGATCGTTCGAACCGGCGAGCCTCGTGTGCAGGCTCGAATCGATCAGCCGCTCGATCTCGCGCTCGACCTCGTCGGAGAGCTTGAACCCGTCGGGGCCGAAGATCTTGATGCCGTTATCCTCGAACGGGTTGTGCGAGGCGGAGATCATCACCCCGATATCGGCCCGCATCGAGCGGGTCAGCATCGCCACGGCCGGGGTCGGCATCGGACCGAGCAGCATCACGTCCATGCCGACCGAGGTGAACCCGGCGACGAGCGCGGTCTCGATCATGTAGCCCGACAGGCGGGTGTCCTTGCCGATCACGACGCGGTGACGATGGTCCCCGCGCTGGAACACGAGGCCGGCGGCCTGTCCCACCTTGAGCGCGAGTTCCGGCGTGATGACGCCGTTGGCCCGGCCCCGGATGCCGTCGGTCCCGAAATACTTGCGCACGGCTCTCGTTCTCCCTGTCCCGTTCCGGGCCATTCCGGCCGCCGGCGGGCGGCGCCGCGCAAGGCCGGTGCCGCCACTCGAAACGGCCGTCACATGGTGTCTGGGTTATTTTGAGGCTGCTCTGCAACGACAAGGGGCGGCGGGATCGCTCCCGCCGCCCCTCGCCCGAATCGTCGGGCGATGTGGTTTCCGTGCCGCTCAGGCCTGCGGCTGCGGCTCGTAGCCGCCGTCGTTCTCCCGCGGCCGGCCGCGGCCGGCGGAGGGGACCGGCGAGCCGCGGCTCGGGTTGGTCGGATAGTCGCCGGCGTCGCGCACCGGGGGCTTGCCGTCGAGGAGATCGCGGATCTCGTCGCCGGACAGGGTCTCGTACTCGAGCAGGCCGCGGGCGAGTGCCTCGAGATCCGCCTTGCGCTCGTCGAGGATACGGCGGGCATCCTGCAGGCCGGCCTCGACCAGGCGGCGGACCTCGGCGTCGATCTTCTGGGCGGTGGCCTCCGACACGTTCTGCTGCCGGTTGACCTGCATGCCGAGGAAGACCTCGTCGTTGTTCTCGCCGTAGGCGACGGTGCCGAGCTCAGGGCTGAAGCCCCAGCGGGTCACCATCATGCGGGCGAGGCGGGTCGCCTGCTCGATGTCCGACTGGGCGCCGGAGGTGACCTTGTCGTGGCCGAAGATCATCTCCTCGGCGACGCGGCCGCCCATCATGATGGCGAGGCGCGAGGTCATCTGCTCGAAGGACATCGACAGCTTGTCGCGCTCCGGCAGCTGCATGACCATGCCGAGCGCCCGGCCGCGGGGAATGATCGTCGCCTTGTGGACGGGGTCGGTCGCCGGGACGTTGAAGGCGACGATGGCGTGGCCGCCCTCGTGATAGGCGGTAAGCCGCTTCTCGTCCTCGGTCATGACGAGGGTGCGCCGCTCGGCGCCCATCATCACCTTGTCCTTGGCGTCCTCGAACTCGTGCATCGTGACGATGCGCTTGCCGCGACGGGCCGCCAGCAGGGCCGCCTCGTTGACGAGGTTCATCAGGTCGGCGCCCGAGAAGCCGGGGGTGCCGCGGGCGATCACCTTCAGGTCGACGTCGGGCGACAGCGGCACCTTCCGGACGTGCACGCGCAGGATGCGCTCGCGGCCGATCACGTCCGGGTTCGGCACGATGATCTGACGATCGAAGCGGCCGGGACGCAGCAGGGCGGGGTCGAGCACGTCGGGGCGGTTGGTCGCCGCGATGATGATGATGCCCTCGTTGGCCTCGAAGCCGTCCATCTCGACGAGGAGCTGGTTGAGGGTCTGCTCGCGCTCGTCGTTGCCGCCGCCGAGGCCCGCGCCGCGGTGGCGGCCGACGGCGTCGATCTCGTCGATGAAGATGATGCAGGGGGCGTTCTTCTTCGCCTGGTCGAACATGTCGCGGACGCGGCTGGCGCCGACGCCGACGAACATCTCGACGAAGTCCGAGCCCGAGATGGTGAAGAACGGCACGTTGGCCTCGCCCGCGACCGCCCGGGCGATCAGGGTCTTGCCGGTGCCGGGGGGGCCGACCAGCAGCACGCCGCGCGGGATGCGCCCGCCGAGGCGCTGGAACTTCTGCGGGTCGCGCAGGAACTCGACGATCTCCTGCAGGTCCTCCTTGGCCTCGTCGACGCCCGCCACGTCCTCGAAGGTCACGCGGCCATGGGCCTCGGTCAGGAGCTTCGCCTTGGACTTGCCGAAGCCCATGGCCCGGCCGGCGCCGGACTGCATCTGGCGCGACAGGAAGATCCAGGCCCCGATGAACACCAGGATCGGCAGCCAGTTGACCAAGAGCGCGATGAACCACGGCGTGTTGTCGGAGGGCGGACGGGCGGTGATGGTCACGCCCTTGCCCTGGAGCTTCGACACCAGCGAGGGATCGTTCGGCGCGTAGGTCGTGAAGGTGCCGCCGCTCGTGTAGGTGCCGCTCACCTCCTGGCCGGAGATGACCACGTTCTGGATGCGGCCCGCCTCGGCGTCGTTCAGGAGCTGGCTGTAGGCGATCTCCCCGCCGCCCGAGCGGTGACCCGGGTTCTGGAACAGGGTCACGAGGGCCAGCACCAGCAGGAAGATGACGACCCACAGGGCGAAATTGCGGAAATTGGGGTTCATCGAAGAGTCAATCCCTGAGGAGCGCGGTACCGGGCGGGCGTGCTGGGTGGGCACCGGCACTCGGATCGCAATGTAGGCACCCGCCCGGTGCTTGCCAAGTAATCGCCCGCGCCTGCGGCGCCGCGCGCGTCCCGGCTCACCCGAACGTCATGACGGGGGTGGTCGGCGCGGAGGCGCCGGGCTCAAGGTCAGCTTGCCGCGACCCGCCGCCAGGAGGAGGCCCGCGAGCGTGCGCCGGCAGGCCGCACCCGCCCGCAGGGCCGGCAGGATCTCGCCCAGGACGATCCGCTCCAGCCGCTCCAGCCGCGGCGGGTAGGGCGAGGCCTCCGCTTGCTGGGCGGCGATCTGCACGGCCGCGACGGCGAGGCCGACGACCCGCAGCGCCACCGCCTCCGGCAGGGCCGCGAGGCCGGCGCCGTCGAGGATGAGGCGCCCCTCCCCGCCCGGAACGGGCCGGCGGAGATCGTGCAGAGCCGCCGCGGCGGCGTCGCCCAGCGCCGCCTCGTCGCGGCGCAGGCGCCCGGCGAGGCGGGCGAGGCGCTCCGCGGTCAGGCCCTCCTCGGCCAGCAGCGGCAGCAGGCGCCGCAGGCGGGCGCGGCCGAAGCGCAGATCGGCGTTGGAGGGGTCGCGCACGAAGGGCCAGCCCCTCTCCTCGCAGGTGGCGACGAGGCGGGCCTTCGGGATGCTCAGGAACGGCCGCCCGAGGGTCAGCCCGCCGAGGGCGCGGGCCGGCGCCATCCCGGCGAGGCCGGCCGGGCCGGATCCGGCGCAGAGGCGCATCAGCACGGTCTCGGCCTGGTCGTCGAGGGTATGGGCGGTGAGGACGAGGTCGGCGCCCGTCGCGCGGGCGAGGTCGGCGAGCAGACGGTAGCGGGCTGCCCGCGCCGCCTCCTGGAGGCGCGCCGCCGGCTTCGGACCGGCCCAGGCGAGGATCCGGTGCGCCAGGCCGAGCCGGGCGGCGAGGCCCGCGACCCCGTCGGCTTCGGCGGCCGAGCCGGGGCGCAGGCCGTGATCGACGGTGGCGACGACGAGGGGGATGCCGGGCTCGATCGAAGCGGCGCAGCCCATCAGCGCCGTCGAATCGGGCCCGCCGGACACCGCCAGCACGACGCCGCGGCAGGCCGTGCCGGGGCCGATCCAGGGCGTCAGGAGAGCGGCGCCCTCGGCCTGGCCGAGCGAGGTGTCAGGTGATGATCCGTCCGGGCGGCTCACAAATTCCGGCTCACGCCGCGCAGCGCGCGCGCCGCTGCTCCCTGTCGACACCCTGCTTCACCGTCGAGGAGGCCTGCGGGAACTTGCGCTCCAGCTCGGCCAGGGTCGCGCAGGCCTGCTCGCGGGCACCGAGCGCGTTGAGCGAGGCGCCGAGCTTCAGCATCGCGTCCGGCGCCTTGCGCGAGCGGGCGTAGTCGGTCGAAACCTTCAGGAACTGCTCGGCCGCCTCGCGGGTGCGGTTGCGCTGCAGGTAGCTCTCGCCGAGCCAGTAGGTCGCGTCCGGCACCAGGGCGTCGCGGGGATGCGACTGGATGAACTGGCGCAGGCTCATCTCGGCCTGCTCGTACTGGCGCTGCAGCACGTAGGCGTAAGCCGACTCGTAATCGGCCTTCGCGTCGCCTGAGCCCGTGGCGGCGACGCTGGCCGAGGGCCGCGGCGGCGCCGCCGGCGCGGTGGCGGCCGGGCGGGACGGCGGGCGCAGGTCGACCGGCTCGCCGTAATCGGGCGTCTCGTCCTCGATCGCCGCGCGGGGTGCGGCGAGGGCGGCGGTGGTGTTCGGGGTCGCGGGGGCGGCGGCCGCGGCGCGCGGCGCCGGCGTGGCGGCGCCCGAACCCGGCGTATTGCCGAGCGCCTGCGATCCCCCTCCAAGCGCCTGCGGCCCCCCTCCGAGCGCCTGCGGCGCGCCCGGAGCACCGGGATTCTGGGACGGGTCGAAGGCGTCGCTGCGCTTCTGGGGCTTGCCCTGCGGCGTCGCGGCCGCCGGCTTCTGCCCACCCTTCTGCTCCTGGAAGCGGAACTCGACATCCTCCTGGAACTTGCGCAGCTGCTCCTTGAGCTGGCGGTTCTCGTACTGGAGCGATTCGATCTGGCCCGCCATCTGGCGCGACTGGTTCTCCAGCCGGTTGAGGCGCACCACGAACTCGGCGGCGTCCTGGGCCGCGGCCGGACACGCGGCGGCGAGGGCCAGCCCTGAGACGGCGAGGGGGGCGAGGAGCAGGCGGCGAAGCATGGCGGGTCGCATCACGGCTCGGGTCAGGCGGTGGGTCCGCACTCGGGAGCGCGGGTTAGCAGATGCCGCGGCTCCGGGCAAAAGGAACGGCGCGGCCCGCGCCGTCCGAGCGGGATCGGGGGCCGGGGCCCCTCCCCGCTTGGAACCAGGGCGGTTCGCGCCGCGTCCTTCTTTGCTGAGAACAGGGCGGCTCGCGCCGCCCCGGCCTCACGAGCCGGCGCCGCCGTCCAGCACCGTCACGGCGCGGCGGTTCTGCGACCAGCACGAGATGTCGTTGCAGACCGCCACCGGGCGCTCCTTGCCGTAGGACACGGTGCGCATGCGGTTCGAGCCGATGCCCCGCGAGGCGAGATAGTCCCGCACCGCCTGGGCGCGGCGGGCGCCGAGGGAGAAGTTGTACTCGCGGGTGCCGCGCTCGTCGGCATGACCCTCGATCAGGAACGTGTAGCGCGGGTAGCGCGACAGCCACTGCGCCTGCTTGTCGAGGGTGGCGGTGGCGGTCGGGTTCAGATCGGTCGAGTCGGAATCGAAGAAGACCCGGTCGCCGATATTGACCACGAAGTCCTGGGCGCTGCCCGGGGTCGCGGGACCGCCGCGGCCCATGCCCCCGGCGCCGCCGGCGCCATAGGCCGCCGAGGCATCGGCGAGATCGTTGTTGCTCGCGCAGGCCGCCATCGACAGGGCGAGCCCGAGGGCGGCGGTGATCTTGAGCGCGCGCAGGGGCGCGAGCGGCAGCGGCATCGACGTAAAACTCCTCTGGCGGTCTCGAGGAAAGACCGCACCCGGCGAGGCCCGAGCCGTACGAAGAGCCCGGCGACGCCGCTTCACGACACGTGATCGTCCATAGTCCCGGCGGGTTAAGCGAAGGTTCCGTCAACCTTGACGGAACCCCGATTCCGGCAGGACCGCGCGGCTTCCGCCGCCCTGAGGCCGAGCCCCGGCGACGAGTGCGGGGCGAGACCCAGACGCCGGAAAAATACGGCTACGCTGCGGCGCGAGAAGCGATCGCCGCACGCATCCGTCCCACGTTGCATCGACGCAACACCCCAGGAAGCGAGATCGTTGACGCTTCGTTAACCAAGACCGCCGACCGTCACAGGATCGACGATCGAGATTCTCTCAAAACCGATGCTCGAGACCCTGCCCCCGCCCCGGACGGCCCAATCGGGTCAGAAGCCCTGCGTCCTGATCGTCGAGGACAGCTACATGCTGCTCGAACTGCTGGTGACGCTCTGCGAGCAGCACGGCGTCGCGACGCTGACCGCGTCGAGCGGCGAGGCGGCACTGACCCTGCTGCGCCAGCACGGCCCGCGGATCGACTGGCTGCTCACGGACATCCGGCTGCCGGGCCTCGTCGACGGCTGGGGCGTGGCCGAGGCCTACCGGCAGATCCAGCCGCACCGGCCGGTGATCTACTCCTCGACCACCGCCAACCTGAGTCACCCGGCGGTGCCCGGCAGCATCTTCGTCACCAAGCCCTTCGTGATCGCCGACATCCTGCACCTTGCCAGGATGATGGCCAACGAGATCGAGGCGTCCCGGACCGAGGCGGGTCGCCAGCTCTGCGCGTGACGCACGCCCCGGCATCCGTACGCGGGTTCGTTCTCGACTAAATTGACATTCACCGCGTCATTCCGGGGCCGCGTAGCGGAGCCCGGAATGACGACGGAGAGTTTAAGTGCCGTCGCGGGACAAGGGGACTCCTCGTGACTTCGCTCACGCCCCCGTCGCCGCCCGCGCCGCCGCCGCGGCCTTGGCGTTGGCGGTCTCCTCGGCGGCGTCGGCCGCGTCGCTGAGGCGAAAATCCTTCGCCCGCGCCTCGCAGCGGGCGCGCAGGGAATCGAGCTCCTCCTCGGTCAGGTGCTCGATGCCGATATAGGCGTTCTGGGCCGCGCTCGCCCGGATCAGCTCGTCCAGCTTGGCCTGGATCGCCGCCCCGTCGCGGTTCTGGGTGTTCTGGATCAGGAAGACCATCAGGAACGTCACGATCGTCGTGCCGGTGTTGATGATCAGCTGCCAGGTATCCGAGTAGTGGAACAGCGGGCCGGTCAGCGCCCAGACCACGATCAGGAGCAGGCTGGCCGCGAAGGTGCCCGGACGGCCCGCCGCCCGGGCGACCGCGGCGGCGAAATCCGAGAAGGTGCGGACGTGCGTCGTGGCCATCGTGCCCCCCGTGGCGGCTCGGGCTCCTGGAAGATTTCCCAATATTTCCAGGAGGCTCCGGGCTGGTGAGTGCCCGGGTACGAATTCCGATCCGGCGCCCGCGGTTCCCCTCTTGACGCGACGTGCGGCGCGGCGCAGTGACGGGCCGCTCGCGGCGCGCCTTCGCGCGGCAGCATCCCCGGACAACCGCAACCCCATGCCGAGCGACAGTCACAGTCGACCGCCCTTGCCGTCTCCGGCCTGAGGTCCCGCGCGCTTAGCCTCCGAGGCGGCTCACCGCGACCGGCCGGGGACGGCCGGCCGACGCCAGCGCCCCGAAGGTGAGCCATGACCGACACCGTGATCGACGCCCCCGTCGAGCCCGCCGCCCTCGCCGCGCGCCTCGCCGAGGAGAGCGCCCCCGACATCGTCGAGGCCCTGAACCGGGAGGCGCCGGAGGTGGCGGCCGCCATCCTGCTCAGCCTGCCGCACGAGCGCGCCGTCGAGGTGCTGGACCAGCCCGAGCTCGACTGCGCCCCCGACATCATCGAGATGCTGCCGCGCGACCGCGTCGCCTCGTTCCTGTCGGGCATGTCGGCCGACCGGGTCACCGACGTGATCCGGGAGGTCGAGGAGCCGGGTCGCTCGGACTTGCGCGCCCGGCTCGATGCCGAGACCCGCGGTGCCGTCGACAAGCTGATCGCCTATCCGGAGGAGAGCGTCGGCTCGATCATGACGACCGAGTTCGTCGCCGTGCCGACGACCTGGACCGTCGGGCTCACCCTCGACTACATCCGCAAGGTCGAGCGCACCCGCGAGACCGTCTACTCCATCTTCGTGCTCGATCCGCGCACCGGGGCGCTGGCCAAGGCGGTGCCTTTGCGCCGCCTGATCACCGGCCACCCGGAGGACAACATCCTGTCGGTGGCGCCGAACCGCCGCCCGGTGGTGGTCTCGGCCGATGCCAGCCGCGACGAGGCGGCCCGCCTGATCTCGAAATACGACCTCCTCGCCGTGCCGGTGGTCGATGCCAGCAACCACGTCGTCGGCATCGTCACCGTCGACGACGTGATCGACGCGATGATCCAGAAGCAGACCGAGGACGTGCAGCGCTTCGGCGGCATGGAGGCGCTCGACGAGCCCTACATGTCGATCAACTTCCTCACCATGATCCGCAAGCGGGCCGGCTGGCTCTGCGTGCTGTTCCTGTCCGAGATGCTCACCGCCAGCGCGATGCAGGGATTCGAGGGTGAGCTGGAGAAGGCGCTGGTCCTGACCCTGTTCATCCCGCTGATCATGAGTTCGGGCGGCAATTCGGGCTCGCAGGCGACCTCGCTGCTGATCCGGGCGCTCGCCCTGCATCAGGTCCGGCTCGGCGACTGGTGGCGGGTGGCGCTCCGCGAGATCCCCGCCGGCCTGACGCTGGGGGCGATCCTCGGCATGATCGGCGTCGTGCGGATCGTGATCTGGCAGAAGCTCGGCTTCTACGATTACGGCGAGCACTGGTTCCTGGTCGCCGCCACCGTCGGCACGGCGCTGGTCGGCATCGTGCTGTTCGGGTCGCTCACCGGCTCGATGCTGCCCTTCCTCCTCCAGCGCGTCGGCTTCGACCCCGCCACCGCCTCGGCCCCGTTCGTCGCGACGCTCGTCGACGTGTCGGGACTGGTGATCTACTTCACGGTGGCGCTGGTGATCCTGAAGGGGACGCTGCTGTAGGGGCGTTCCCGGTCGTTCCTCTGACCGATTGTGAAAACCCTCGCGCGTCATCCCGGGTTCCGCTGCGCGGCCCCGGGATGACGCGCGAGGGTCCGTCGGCCACTCATCGAGGGATCAAACTTAGGGTCTTGGAGCGGAGATGGGATGGCGTACGATCCCTCCGCGGCTCGCCGAAACAAAAAAGAGGGCGCCCGAAGCGCCCCCTCCCCTCACTCACCCGTGGCTGCTGCCCAACCGCTCGCGCGGCACCTCCGCCGCCGGCGGGACGGCGGCGGGGGCCTCCGCCGCGCCGCGGGTGCGCCAGAGGCTGTAGACGATGCCGCCAGCGAGCAGGACCACGGTGACCACCAGGGCGACCCAGGGCTGGATCTCGACCAGCTCGAACGTGTCCGCCACCACGATCTTCAGGCCGATGAAGATCAGGATCGCCGCGAGCGCCGTCTTCAGGTAGGCGAAGCGGTCGACCATCGCCGCCAGCGCGAAGTAGAGCGCACGGAGACCGAGGATCGCGAAGATGTTCGAGGTGTAGACCACGTAGGTGTCGGTGGTGATGGCGAAGATCGCCGGCACGCTGTCGACCGCGAAGATCACGTCGGCGCCGTTCACCAGCACCAGCGCGAGCGCCAGCGGGGTGAGCCAGAGCACCGGCTTGCCGGTCTTCGGATCGGGCCGGCGGGTGGTGAAGTTCTGGCCGTCGAGCTCGTCCGTCACCCGCATGTGCTTGCGCATGAAGCTGGTGAAGCGGTCGGCGGACTTGTTCTCGCCCTCCTCCTCGTCGCCGGAGACCAGCATCTTGATGCCGGCATAGATCAGGAAGGCGGCGAAGATGGTCAGCACCCACTCGGCCTGGTGGACGAGGGCGGCGCCGAGCCCGATCATCAGGCCGCGCAGCACGATGGCCGCCAGGATGCCCCAGAGCAGCACCCGGTGCTGGGCGTTGCGGGGAATGCCGAGATAGCCGAAGATCACCGCGATCACGAAGACGTTGTC
This sequence comes from Methylobacterium sp. 174MFSha1.1, assembly GCF_900116815.1. NCBI lineage: Bacteria > Pseudomonadati > Pseudomonadota > Alphaproteobacteria > Hyphomicrobiales > Methylobacteriaceae > Methylobacterium > Methylobacterium sp. 174MFSha1.1. The sequence goes on from NZ_FPCB01000009.1 coordinate 199,607, forward strand.
CATCGACAGCGACTTCTCGACCACGAGGCCGGCGAGGTATTCCTGGCCCGCCTGCGGGCCGATGTACCACCAGACCCAGCCGCCGAAGAGGAGGCCGAGGGTGAGGTAGAAGGCGGTGAGGAGCAGGCTCTCCTTCACGCCGATCTCGCGGCTCTTGTCGCGGTGCAGGAGGCCGAGATCGAGGGCGAGCAGGATGAAGATGACGGCGTGGAATCCCAGCCACATCCAGATCGGCTTGCCGAGCCACGTCATGTACAGAAAATCGACCATCGCGGGACCGTGATGCTTCGAGGAAGAAAGCATCGGCTCCGACATCACGAGCGCGAAAAGCGCAGCTCGCCAGAGGGGCCCGCAGCCGATGGATGCGACTTATGTCCCCGATGGCGGCGGATCAAGGGCGGCTCGGCCTGACGGCCACGCTCTTATTTTTGCCGTCCTGCCTCAGCGGCAGGTTGACAGGGCGCCCCGCGTCGCGGCCATGGGGCGCCATGACGACACCGATGGCGACGACACCGAGTGCGCGAGGGGCCGCGACCGTCGCGGTGATCGGAGCCGGGCCCGCGGGGCTTTCCGCCGCCGAAATCCTGGCCGAGGCGGGCCTGCGGGTCACCGTGATCGAGCGGATGCCGTCGCCGGCCCGCAAGCTGCTGATCGCCGGGCGCGGCGGCCTCAACCTCACCCACAGCGAACCGCTGGAGTGCTTCCTCGCCCGCTATGCCCCGCCGGAGCGACGCCTTGACGCAGCAATCCGGGAATTCCCGCCGCAGGCCCTGCGCGACTGGTGCGAGGGCCTCGGCCAGCCGACCTTCGTCGGGTCGAGCGGCCGGGTGTTTCCGCAGGCCTTCAAGGCGTCGCCGCTGCTGCGGGCCTGGCTCGCCCGGCTCGACGGGCTCGGCGTGACCTTGCGCACCCGCACCCGCTGGACCGGCTGGGACGACGACGGCGCGCTGATCCTGGCGGGCGAGCAGGGCCCGGAGCGCGTGACGGCGGACGCGGTCGTGCTGGCGCTGGGCGGCGCGAGTTGGCCGCGGCTCGGCTCCGACGGCGCCTGGGTGCCGGTGCTGGAAGCGCAAGGAATTTCCGTGAGCCCGCTGCGCCCGGCCAATGCCGGCTTCACCGCCGCATGGTCGCCGGTCTTCGCCGAGCGCTTCGCCGGCGCGCCGCTCAAGCGCATCGCGTTGCGCCTCGGCTCCACGCAGGTGCGGGGCGAGGCGGTGATCACGCGCGACGGGATCGAGGGCGGCGCGATCTACGCCCTGTCGCGGCCGATCCGCGAGTCGATCGAGGCGACGGGCGAGGCCGTGGTCGCCCTCGACCTGCGCCCGGACCTCGATGCGACCGTCCTCGCCCGCCGGCTCGCCGGGGCGCGGCCGAAGGAATCCCGCGCGACGATCCTGCGCAAGGCGGCGTCCTTGAGCCCGCCGGCGGCCGGCCTGTTACGCGAGGCGGTGCGCGACCTCCCGGCGGAGGCCGGGGCGCTTGCCGCCCTGATCAAGGCGGTGCCGCTGCGGCTCACCGGCCTGCGGCCGATCGAGCGGGCGATCTCCAGCGCCGGCGGCGTCGCCTTCGCGGATCTCGACGCGCGCTTCATGCTGCGCCGCCGGCCCGGGACGTTCCTCGCCGGCGAGATGCTGGACTGGGAAGCGCCGACCGGCGGCTACCTGCTCCAGGCGAGCTTCGCCAGCGGCCGGGCGGCGGCTCAGGGGGTGATCGCGTGGCTGGGTGAGCGCTGACGGAGCGGCGCTCATTCGCAGGGATCTACGGCCTTTGACATCCTCCCCATCATCCCGGGGCCGCGCAGCGGAACCCGGGATCCATAAACGCCGACGATCCAGGATGAGGCGACCAACGTTCCGCTTCTCACTGAACCGTCAGCGGTCGTGGATCCCGGGTTCTCGGCTTCGCCGAGCTCCGGGATGACTCGGAGGGTTGGAAAACCGCCGGTGGGATCGACGAAGACTTACAACTTCGCGCAGAACCCGACCATGCCCGAGCTGTCCGACGGGCACAAAGCCACCGCCTCGCCGCTCTCGCGGCGGGTGAAGTTCGGGTTGCCGCCGCGCAGGCAATAGGCCGACACGAAGGTCTCGCCCTCGTCGCAGACGAGTTCGCAATGCGGCTTGGCGCAACCGTCGGTGCGCAGCATCCGGAACGGCAGGGCGGCCGTGGCCGCCGTCGCTCCCGCCGATCCGGCCGGCCCCTGCGGCCCTGCCGGCCCTTGCGGCCCGGCGGGACCCGCCTCACCCTTCGCCCCGGCCTCGCCACGGGCCCCCGGAGCACCGGGCTCACCCTTGGGACCCGCCTCGCCCCTCGCGCCGGGCTCGCCCCTAGGTCCTGCCTCGCCCTTGGGCCCCGCATCCCCCTTGGGCCCTGCATCCCCCTTGGGACCGGGCTCGCCCTTCGGACCGGGGGGCCCGGCGAGGCCGGCCATGCCCTGCGGCCCGGTCGGGCCGGGCTCGCCCTTCGGCCCCGGCGCACCGGTGGCACCGCAATTCGCCACCGCGATCTCGCGCGAGGCCTCGCCAGCCTTGAGCGTCGCGACGCAGTTCTGCGGCACGTACGGCACCTTCAGGGTGAAGCGGCCGCGCTTGTCCGAGGTGACCGGGATGTCGTCGTCGAGGGTGACGACCACCCCGGCCTTGCCGACGCTGCCGGAGACGGTCAGGTCGCCGGCCTCGATCCGGGCGTCCCAGACCGTAATGGCTTGTTGCGCCGGGGCGGCCGCGCGGCCGCCGGCCGGACTCTGCGGCTGCGCGAGAGCCGGGCCGGACAGGACGGCACAGGCGGACAGGATCAACGCGGCGCGGAATGGACGCATCGTTCAGCCTCGAGGCATGATGGACGGCCCGCGCGCAGGGCAGAGGTGGCGGGCGGCGCACCTTGCGGCGCTGTCAAGCTGCGGTCAACTGCGCAGATGCCCGCCGTAAACCACTTGTTAGGCCTCTTCGTCGAGCACGCCTTCGAGGGCGTAGTGGCGCACGGTGCGGCGGTTGGCGATCAGCTCGTCGACCGTCGGCTCGCCCTTCAGCGCCCGGGCGATGGCGAGCTTCGTCGCCTCGTAATTGGTGCGGTAGAGATCCTTGCGGTCGAGGTTCGGATCCTCGGGGCAGCGCGGGTCGAGCCAGATCATGATGATCATGCACAGTTCGTCGAGCCCGTCGCGGGGTAGGATGCCCTCGATGATGCAATCGACGATGGCGTCGCCGGTCGCGGCCTGGACCACGCCGCCGAGCAGTTCGACGTACTCGGCGGTGTGGATCGTCGCCTTGGTCGTCATCATCGTGGCCGGACGGACCAGCTGGTTGATGTCGCGCACCACGAACATGCGGGTATGGCCCTGGACCTGCCCCATCATCGAGGCGAAGGCCTGGCCGACCGGACCGCGCACGGAGCCGATCAGCACCTCCGGCATCGCGTCGGTGTACTGGCCCTCGGCGGCCAGCACCGTGGCCTCGCCGGTGCGGAAGACGATCTCGCTCATCTGCGGTTCCTCGGTTCGAAGCAGGGGCTTTTCCCGGCGCGGGTCGACCACGGCGGCGGTCGTGCCGTCAACGGCGGCGGACCCATCGACCTGTCCGGAAATTGGTCTATAGGGCCGAGGAATGGGCCTCGCGCCCTCGAACAGCTGAAGCGGACGGATGAGCGATCGCGACTGGACCCTGCGGGTGACGCCGACCGAGGCGGGCGTGCGGCTCGAACTCGACCTCGCCGACCTCGACGGCGCGCCGGTGACGGCGGCGATCGCCCTCGACCGGGCCGAGGCGCGCCGCTTCGCCCGGGCGATGCTGGCGGCCGCCGGCGACGCGGCCGAGCGCACCTTCCCGCATCCGCCCGTCGACGGCGACGATCCTCAGTAGCGGCCCGGCAGGCGCGGCACCTTGGTGCCGGGCTTCTCGATCGGCTCGGCGCAGGAATAGACGAACTCGGTCTGGAGATCGGTGAACACCGTCTCGCCGACGATGGTGCAGGTCTCCCGCGCCGTCTCGCGCAGGTAGCTCGCGGCGGCCTCCGAGAAGCGGCGGCGCCGGGTCAGGGCCGGGTCCTTGCCCTCGAGGCCGCAGCCCGCGACCTCGCGCAAGTGGTTCGAGACGATCAGGACCTTGCGCTGCTGGCGCTGGTCGTAGACCTCGTAGGGATCGTTGCAGCCGATCGTGACCACCTGCGGCTGGAGGCCGACATAGGTCTTCGAGATGTAGGAGAATTCGGTGCAGCCGGCCGCCGCCACGACGGCGACGAGCGCGAGCGCCCATGATCCTGTCCGCATCCCCGATCCTTCCCGCATCCTCGGGTCAAGCTTTGAGCCGGGCCGGCGGCGGCGGTCAAGCCCGGGTCAGGGAGTGGAGTCCGGGTCCTCCACCGGGTCGTCCGGAGGCAGAGGCAACTCCTCGGTCGCCGCCCGCTCAAAATCCTCGTCCAGCGGGCCGACGAGACGGCGCAGCCAGTCCCAGTTCTCCGGGATTTCGATCGGCGCCTCAACGGGCTCGGGCACCGGCTCTTCCAGGGCCGCCTCCACATCAGGATCGAGCGGCCGAATACGCTTCTGGAGCCAATCCCAGTGTCCCGGCAACAATTCGTCTTTCGCGTCCATGCGCACCTCCGGGGTTACAACCCATCGTGATGACGGACCGCCCCCGGAGGCAAGCACTCCCTACTCCGCCGCCGCCCGATACCGCGCCGTATCGTAGTTCAGCACCGGCCCGAGCCAGCGCTCGACCTTGGCCACGTCCATCCCCTTGCGGGCGGCGTAATCCTCGACCTGATCGCGCTCGACCTTGGCGACGCCGAAGTAGTGCGCGTCCGGATGGGCGAGGTAGAGGCCCGAGACCGAGGAACCCGGCCACATCGCGTAGGATTCGGTGAGCTTGACGCCGATCCGCGGCTCCGCCTGGAGCAGGTCGAACAGGGTCGTCTTCTCGGTGTGGTCGGGCTGGGCCGGGTAGCCCGGGGCCGGGCGGATGCCGGCATAGGGCTCGGTGACGAGGTCCGCCGGCGTATAGGACTCGTCGGCCGCGTAGGCCCAGAATTCGCGCCGCACCCGCTCGTGCATCCGCTCGGCGAAGGCCTCGGCGATGCGGTCGGCCAGAGCCTTGACCAGGATCGACTTGTAATCGTCGTTCTGGCGCTCGAAGCGCTCGGCGATCCGAACCTCCTCCAGGCCCGCCGTGACCACGAAGCCGCCGACATAGTCGGGCAGCCCGCTCTCGGCCGGGGCCACGAAGTCCGACAGGCAGGTGTTGGGCCGGCCGTCGCGCTTCGAGAGCTGCTGGCGCAGGCCGTGGAAGGTGGCGAGCGTGTCGGTCCGGCTCTCGCCGGTGAACAGCCGGATGTCGTCGCCGACCGCGTTGGCCGGCCAGAAGCCGATCACCGCCTTCGGGTTGAACCAGCGCTCCTCGACGATCTGGCGCAGCATCGCTTGCGCGTCCTCGAACAGGGCGCGGGCGGCCGGTCCCTGCTCGGGATCGTCGAGGATCGCCGGATAGCGGCCCTTGAACTCGTAGGTCTGCAGGAACGGCGTCCAGTCGATGTAGGGAACGAGCTCGGCCACATCGTAGCTGCGGAACACGCGCGTGCCGGTGAAGGTCGGCTTGACCGGCTTGTACGCCGACCAATCGGCCTTGAAGGCGTTGGCGCGAGCTCGTGCGAGCGGCAGACGCTGCTTGTCGGCCTCCGAGCGGGCATGGGCCTCGGCGACGCGCTTGTACTCGGCGCGCACCGTCTCGATCGTCTGTACCTTCGTGTCGGGCGAGAGCAGGTTCGAGACCACGCCGACGGCGCGGCTCGCATCGGTCACGTAGACCGCCTGGCCCTTGGCATAGGCCGGGTGGATCTTCACCGCGGTGTGGACCCGGCTCGTCGTCGCCCCGCCGATCAGCAGCGGCACGTCGAAGCCCTCGCGCTCCATCTCGGCCGCGACGTGGACCATCTCGTCGAGGGACGGCGTGATCAGGCCCGACAGGCCGACGATGTCGACGTTCTCACGCCGCGCGGTATCCAGGATCTTGGCCGCCGGCACCATCACGCCGAGGTCGATGATCTCGTAGTTGTTGCAGGCGAGCACGACGCCGACGATGTTCTTGCCGATGTCGTGGACGTCGCCCTTCACGGTCGCCATCAGCACCTTGCCGGCGGCCTGCCGCCCGCCGACGCCGCCGTTGGCGGCCTTCTCCGCCTCCATGAACGGCATCAGGTAGGCCACCGCCTGCTTCATCACGCGGGCCGACTTCACGACCTGGGGCAGGAACATCTTTCCGGCGCCGAACAGGTCGCCGACCACGTTCATGCCGGCCATCAGCGGGCCCTCGATGACGTGGAGCGGGCGGGCCGCCTTGGCGCGAGCCTCCTCGGTGTCGGCCTCGATGTACTCGGTGATGCCGTTGACGAGCGCGTGCTCCAGGCGCTTCTCCACCGGCGCCTCGCGCCAGGCGAGGTCGGTGCCCTTGTCGCGCGCCTGGCCCCCCTCCTTGAAGCGGGCGGCGGCGTCGAGCAGGCGCTCGGTCGCGTCGGACCGGCGGTTGAGGACCACGTCCTCGCACAGCTCGCGCAGCTCCGCCGGCAGCTCGTCGTAGACCGCGAGCTGGCCGGCATTCACGATGCCCATGTCCATGCCGACCTTGATCGCATGGTACAGGAACACCGCGTGCATCGCCTCGCGCACCGGCTCGTTGCCGCGGAAGGCGAAGGACAGGTTCGAGATGCCGCCCGAGATATGGGCGTGGGGCAGGGTCTCGCGGATGATCCGCGCCGCCTCGATGAAGGCGACGCCGTAGCCGTCATGCTCCTCGATGCCGGTTGCCACCGCGAAGACGTTGGGATCGAAGATGATGTCCTCGGGCGGGAAGCCGACCTGCTCGGTGAGCACCTTGTAGGCGCGGGTGCAGATCGCGACCTTGCGCTCCAGCGTATCGGCCTGGCCCTGCTCGTCGAAGGCCATCACCACCACGGCGGCGCCGTAGGCGCGGCAGATCTTGGCCTCATGGATGAACTTCTCCTCTCCCTCCTTGAGGGAGATCGAGTTCACGATCGCCTTGCCCTGCACGCATTTGAGGCCGGCCTCGATGACCGGGAACTTCGAGGAATCGATCATCACCGGGACCCGGGCGATGTCGGGCTCGGCGGCGACGAGGTTGAGGAACTCGACCATCGCCTTCTGGGAGTCGAGCAGGCCCTCGTCCATGTTGATGTCGATCACCTGGGCGCCGGCGGCGACCTGGTCGCGGGCGACGTCGAGGGCGGCGGCGTAGTCGCCGTTGGTGACGAGCTTGCGGAAGCGCGCCGAGCCGGTGACGTTGGTGCGCTCGCCCACGTTCACGAACGGGATCTCGGGCGTCAGCGTGAACGGCTCGAGACCCGACAGGCGCATCAAGGGCTTCACGCTCGGCACGCGGCGCGGTGCCTTGCCGGCCACCGCACCGGCGATGGCGCGGATATGGTCCGGCGTGGTGCCGCAGCAGCCGCCGACCATGTTGACGAGGCCGCTCTCGGCGAACTCGCCGACGAGCTTGGCCATCGCCTCCGGGCTCTCGTCGTAGAGGCCGAACTCGTTCGGCAGGCCGGCATTCGGATAGGCGCAGACCAGCGTGTCGCAGGTGCGCGACAGCTCGTCGATATGGGCGCGCATCTCGCGGGCGCCGAGCGCGCAGTTGAGCCCGAAGGTCAGCGGCTCAGCGTGGCGCAGCGAGTGCCAGAAGGCGGTCGGGGTCTGGCCCGACAGGGTGCGGCCGGACAGGTCCGTGATGGTGCCCGAGATCATGATCGGCAGGCGGATGCCGGTCTCCTCGAAGACCTGCCAGGACGCCGCCACCGCCGCCTTGGCATTCAGCGTGTCGAAGACCGTCTCGATCAGGATGAGTTCCGCGCCGCCGGCGATCAGGCCGCGCACCTGCTCGGCGTAAGCCTCGCGGACCTGGTCGAAGGTCACGGCGCGGTAGCCCGGGTTGTTGACGTCCGGCGAGATCGACAGGGTGCGGTTCGTCGGGCCGATCGCCCCGGCGACGAAGCGGCGGCGCCCGTCCTGCTTCTCGGCGAGGATGGCGGCCTCGCGGGCGAGGCGCGCGCCTTGCGCGTTCAGCTCGTGGATGATCGCCTCCATGCCGTAATCGGCTTGAGCGATCGTGGTGCCCGAGAAGGTGTTGGTTTCGACGACATCGGCGCCGGCGAGGAAGTAGTCGAGGTGAATCTGCCGGATCGCGTCGGGCTGACTGAGGATCAGGAGGTCGTTGTTGCCCTTCTGGTCGTGGGCGTGCTCGCGAAAACGCTCGCTGCGGAAATCGGCCTCGGTCAGGCCGAGGCGCTGGATCACCGTGCCCATCGCCCCGTCGAGGACGAGGATTTTCTCCGCCGCGCGCCGGCGCAGGGCGGTCAGGATTTCGGCACCGTCGGCGGGGCGGAAGTCGGTCATCGGGGTGGGGTTCCAATGGGTCGTTTGGGCGGCGCGGGGCCGCGAAGGGACGATGTGGGCCGCGTTATCGCGGTTTGATTGAGAAGCTTTTCGGGTATCGGCCAGCTTCCATGTCACTGCCCGACGAACCGAGAAGCGCGGGATCCCCTCTCCCGTGTGGGAGAGGGGTAGGGGTGAGGGTGCTACGGTTCTGAGTCGAGCTCAGACCGTAGTGCAGGCAGCTCGACGCTCAGCGCTTGATACTGAAGCGTGTCACCCTCACCCCCGGCCCCTCTCCCACACGGGAGAGGGGGGATCCCGCGCTTAACCTTGCTCCTGTCCAGCCATACGGGCCTCAAGTGCAGCTACATGTCGCTCGAGATCGTTGAGGCGTGCCTCGATCCGCTCCGCGTCGTAGGACCGCGCCTCCTCGATGACGGCGGCCCCGGCCAGCGGCAGGATCCGCCAAGATCTGGCGCAACCGCGGAACACTCACGTCCTGCGATTCGGTCAAGGCAAGCTTCCTTCGAGACGATCGTCAGGCCGCTGCCTTCTCCGCCGCCACCGGCGCCGCACGCAAGCCCAGCAGATGGCAGATCGCGTAGACGAGGTCGGCGCGGTTCATGGTGTAGAAGTGGAAGTCGGTGACGCCGCGGTCAACGAGGTCCAGCACCTGCTCGGCGGCCACCGCCGCGGCCACCAGCTTGCGGGTGGCGACGTCGTCCTCCAGCCCCTCGAAGCGGGCGGCGAGCCAGTCCGGCACCGAGGCGCCGGTGCGGCGGGCGAAGTTGGCCGCCTGCTTGAAGTTCTGCACCGGCAGGATGCCCGGGATGATCGGGATGTCGATGCCGCGCGACTGCACCCGGTCGAGGTAGCGGAAGAACAGGTCGTTGTCGAAGAAGAACTGGGTGATGGCGCGGTCGGCGCCGCAATCGACCTTGGCCTTCAGGGCGTCGAGGTCCTGGTCGAGGGAGACGGCCTCGGGGTGGCGCTCGGGGTAGGCCGAGACCGAGACCTCGAAGTCGCCGATGCGCTTGATGCCGGCGACGAGGTCGCAGGAGCGCTCGTAGCCGCCCGGATGCGCGGTGTAGGCGGTGCCGACGCCCTCCGCCGGGTCGCCGCGCAGGGCCACGATGTGGCGCACGCCGGCCTCGTGGTAGGCCCGCACCACGTCGTCGACCTCGCCCTTGGTCGCCGCCACGCAGGTGAGGTGGGCGGCGGGCTTCAGGTCGGTCTCGCGCACGAGGCGCGACACGGTGTTGTGGGTGCGCTCGCGGGTCGAGCCGCCGGCGCCGTAGGTCACCGAGACGAAGCTGGGGCCGAGCGGCGCCAGGCGCTCGATCGACGACCACAGGGTCGCCTCCATCTCCGGGGACTTGGGCGGGAAGAACTCGAACGAGACCCGGATCGGGCGGCGGCTCTCGCGGCTCGGGCGGAAGGCGGTGGGGTACATCGGCGGCCTCGGCGGAAGGGGGCGAATCAGGCGACGGCGCGGTCGGGCAGACCGGCGGCCGCCTCCGGATGATGGGCGAGCCAGAGCGTGACGGTGAGCTGGTGCTCCGCAGCCCCGGAGGGCGCGAGGTGGCGCAGCCGCACGTCGGTGAGGCCAGCCTCGGAGAGCCAGCCGGCGACCTGCTCGGGGGCGAAGCCGAGGCGGCGGTGCGCCTCGTCCGCGCGGAGGAATTCGAGGCCGTGGGGCGCGAAATCGACCACCAGCAGGCGGCCGCCGGGCGCGACGAGGCGGGCGGCCTCGCGCAGGGCCCGGGCCGGGTCGTCGAGATAGTGCAGCACCTGATGGATCAGCACGAGGTCGAAGCTCGCCCGGCCGAAGGGCGGCGCGTGGATGTCGCCCTGGCGCAGGTCGATCCGGGTCAGGCCCTGGCGCTCCAGGTTGGCGCGGGCCACGGACAGCATGGCGTGGTTGGCGTCCAGCCCCGTGGCCCGGGCGGCCCGGGGCGCGAGCAGGCCGAGCATCCGCCCGGTGCCGGTGCCGAGATCGACGAGGCTGCCGATGGGCCCTCCACCCAGCACGTCGAGCACCGCCGCCTCGACGGTGGCCTCCGGCACGTGGAGCGAGCGCACCCGGTCCCATTGCGGCGCGAGCCGCGCGAAGAAGTTCTGGGCGGCCTCCGCGCGCTGGGCCCGCACCGCCTGGAGTCGGGCCCGGTCCTCGGAGAGCGGCGGCTCGGCGGCGTCGAGCGCCGCGACGAGGGGCGCCACCAGCCCCGCCGCGCCCTCGCGCAGGCGGAAGAACGCCCAGGCGCCCTCGCGGTGGCGCACCACCAGCCCGGCCTCGACCAGGAGCTTGAGGTGGCGCGAGATCCGCGGCTGCGACTGGCCGAGGATGTCGGTGAGGTCGGAAACCGACAGCTCGCCCTCGCCGAGCAGCACCAGGATGCGCAGGCGCGTCTCCTCCGCCGCGGCGCGCAGCACGCCCAGAGCATCGGCGAAGGGGACGGTGGCAGTCATATCGAGGGGCTCCTCGCCTCCGACTTGAAACATAAAGATATCTTTATGTGAGGAATGGGCAGGGCGCAAGCGGTGTTTCGGGAGGGTGCGTGACCGGCACCTGAGCGACCAGCCTAGCGGGGAACATGGGATCCGACCGTTGACCGCTCCGGTGCCCCTCCGGTATGTTCCCGCTTCGTTCGGGCTGCCCGCCCGTCCAGGAGCGACCCGCTTCCATGGCGCAGGCCACCTCCGCCGGTCGAGCGTCCGGCAAAACCCTCTTCTTCTTCGAGAAGCCCTCGGCGATGCGCCAGGTGCAGCGGTTCTTCCGCTCGCCCACCACAATCTGCGTCGCCGCCGAGGGCCATCTCCTGGAGGTGGCCGAGCCCGGGGAGATCCGGCCGGACTGGAAGCCCTGGCGCTTCGACGCGCTGCCGATCGCGATGGAGCGGCTGCCGGTCGCCCCCGGTCACGGCCGCTCGGGCCAGTCGCACGCCCCGAAGCTCGCGGCGATCCGGCAGGCGCTCGACGGGGTCGAGCGGGTGATCATCGCCACCGATCCGGGCCGCGAGGGCTCGATGATCGCCTGGGAGGTGCTGGAGCATCTCGGCTGGCACGGACGGGTCGACCGGCTGCGGCTGGGCGCCCTCGACGAGATCTCGATCCGCCGGGCCTTCGGGCTGCTGGCGCGCGAGGACGATTCCGGCGAGCGCGACTACGCCGCCTATCTCGAGGCTCTGTGCCGGCAATACGAGGATTGGCATCTCGGCCTCAACGGCACGCGGGCGGTGTCCCTGCGCCTGCGCCCGCCGGCCTTCCGCGAGCCGTGGCGCTTCGGCGGGGTGCAGACGCCGACGCTCGCCATCCTCGCCGACCTCGAGGAGCGCATCCGCAACTTCGTGCCGCGGGACTTCTACAAGATCGCCCTGCCGGTGACGACGGAGAGCGGCGCGAGCCTGACTCTCTGGCACGCGCCGAAGGACAAGATCTTCGAGGTCAAGGACGCCGAGGCGATCCGCGACGCGGCCGTGGGCTGGGCCGGCCCGCTCGCGGTGGTCCAGAAGGACGTGCGCCGGGCGCCGCCGAAGCTCTTCTCGAAGGACACCCTGGCGCGAGCCTGCGCCAAGCGCTTCGGTTGGGACCCGCAGGTCACGGCGCGCCACGCGCAGGCGCTCTACGACAAGGGGTTCCTCAGCTATCCCCGCACCGAATCGGTGCACCTGCCCGAATCGCAGGCCAAGGATGCCGGCGCGGTGCTCGCGGCGATCGCCCCCGTCGACAAAGATCTGGCCGCACACAACCCCGCGACCCCGCAGATCCGCCGCGGGCCGAAGGGCCACTACGTCAAGGATCCGGGCGAGCACCACGCCATCGTGCCGCTGCGCAAGGTGCCGGGGCCGGGCGACGTCGCGCCCGACGCGCTGAAGCTCTGGCTGCTCGTCGCGAAGAACTTCCTCGCCGCCCACATGGCCGACGGGATCGACGCGCGCACCACGGTCACTGCCGACGTCCCGACGCCGCTGGGCGCGAAGCGCTTCGTCATCACCGGCAGCGTGGTGAAGGTGCCGGGCTGGCGCGCCCTCTACGGCACCGAGGCCGACGAGGACGAGGTCGTGCCCGGCAAGGCCAAGGCCGACGACGAGCCGACCACCGGCCGCCTGCCGCCGGTCCGCGACGGCGAGGCTGGCACCGGCGGGAAGCCCAGGATCGAGACCGCCCGGACCGAGCCGCCCCGCCGCATCACCCGGGGCGAGTTGCCGGTGGTGATGGGCCGGCTGATCGACCAGATCGAGGATCCCGCCCTGAAGCGGGCGCTGGAGAACCCCGCCAACCCGACCGAGCCGAAGGGCCTCGGCACCGCGGCGACCCGCGACGCGGTGCTGCCGAAGCTGATGAAGAGCCACTACGTCACGCTGCTGAAGGGCAAGGATCCGGCGATCACCGTGACGGAGGTCGGCCTCGCCTTCGTCGCCGCGGTGCGCCGGGTCTTTCCGGCCTATGGCGACCCGGTCGGGCGGGCGGTGTTCGAATCGGAGCTGGCCGAGATCGGTCGGGCGACGACGAAGGACGAGGCCCTGCGCCGGGCGAACGCCTTCCGCCAGCGCACCCGCGAGCGGGTCGAGGCCTTGATCGGTGCGGTCTCGGGCGCCGAGCGTCTGGCCGTCGAGAGCATGGCGATCGCGGGCGAGGCCCCGCCCCGCGGCGGCCGCGCGCCGACCGCCGCGATGGTGTCGTTCGCGACCTCGCTCGCCGCCCGCAAGGGCATCCCCCTCCCCCCTGAAGCCAAGCGGGATGCCGGCGCCTGCCGGGTCTTCCTCAACACCCATGCGGGGCCGAAGATGGCGCCGTCCGGCGACGGCGCGACCCGTCCCCCGACCCCGGCGATGCTGCGCTTCGCCGCCTCGCTCGCCCGGGCGAAGCGCCTGGAGGCACTGCCACCCGAGATCGAGACCGATTTCGCCGCCTGCCGCGCCTTCCTCGACGCCCATGCGGGTGGCGACGGGCCCCGCTCCGACGCCCGGGCGGCCCCCGCCCGCGAGGCCGCCACCCGGGAGAATTCGGCGAAGAAGCCCCGCACCCGCAATCCGCGCAGCCCGGCGAGTCCGGGCCGCGCGCCCCGCCGTCGGCGGGCGGCGGAGGGGTGACGGCGACGCGCCGGGCGCCGGCAAACAATCGCCCGCGCGCCCGTACGAGACGGCTGGACAGGCGATCCGAGCGTCTCTATACCCCCGCTCAACGCCGCTGCCCCGCGCAGCCGGCGGGCCCGGGTAGCTCAGTTGGTAGAGCATGCGACTGAAAATCGCAGTGTCGGCGGTTCGACTCCGTCCCCGGGCACCACTTCCTCGTCCCTGACGTGAGTGGTGCCGTCCTGAGACCAGGACGATCTCTGGTGCTTGGACCGTCGCCCTGCGCGGCCGGTGCGCCCGGGTAGCTCAGTTGGTAGAGCATGCGACTGAAAATCGCAGTGTCGGCGGTTCGACTCCGTCCCCGGGCACCATTCCTCCAGACGAATGCTTCGGCTTTCCATCGATAGACCCGGCCCTGACTTGTTGCTGCGGCGATCGGCGGGGGAAAGACGGTCGCCTGACCCTTTTAGTTAAGGTGACATTCGCCAGACTCTGCGGCATTGCGCGGGATGAGACGGTTTCCGCTTAATCCGGTCAAATGAAGATTGAGCGAGCCTCGTCTTCCCCTTGTGGCAGGGATGTCCGAGGAAACGACATAGCGCGGGGCTTTCCCCTCCCCCCTCTGCGGGGGAGGGTGCCCGGCAAAGCCGGGCGGGAGAGGGGCAGCGCGACGCTGATCCAGCTCGGGCCCTTCAAAACGGCTCAGCCATATCCGGAAGCGGCGTCCCCTCTCCCGACCCCTGCTGACGCAGGGGCCACCCTCCCCCGCAGAGGGGGAGGGGAAAAGCCTGCGGCTCTTCTGTTCCTCGGACAGCCCCTACACTTGTGGGGATGGGGTGCGTCCGCTTCCAATCTCTGTGCACTTCGGTCGGATAGGCGCTCAGCGTTCCCTGGAACCCTGCTTCGAGGCCCCTGCATTCACTTCCACGGCGTGAGGGCGCAGGTGGGATCGCCGAGATCCGATCGCCTCGATCATACCCGCGGGCTCACCCGAACCGGCGCCACCGAACAGGCGAGCACCCGCGAGCAACCTCCGTCGCCGTAGACCGTGCGACGCACCACACCGCCCCTTGCCTCCCACGCCCGCCGCCGCCACAACGCCGGCCATGCTCCGCGTGAACGACCTCACCTACCGGATCGGCGACCGCCTGATCCTCGACCAAGCCGGCTTCGCCCTGCCCGAACGGGCGCGGGTCGGGATCGTCGGCCGCAACGGCGCCGGCAAGACCACTTTGTTCCGCATCATCCAGGGCGAAATCCCCACGGAAGGCGGTACGATCGGGCTGCCGAAGGGCACGCGGGTCGGCGGCGTCGCCCAGGAGGCGCCGGCCGGCCCCGAGACCCTGCACGCGGTGGTGCTCGCCGCCGACACCGAGCGGGCGCGGCTGCTCGCCGAGGCCGAGACAGCCGATGGCTTGCGCCGGGCCGAGATCGAGACCCGGCTCGTCGACATCGACGCCCACTCGGCCCCGGCCCGGGCCGCCGCGATCCTGCACGGCCTCGGCTTCGACGCGGAGGCGCAAGCGCGGCCCTGCTCCGACTTCTCCGGCGGCTGGCGGATGCGGGTGGCGCTCGCCGCGGTGCTGTTCTCCGAGCCGGACCTGCTGCTGCTCGACGAGCCGACCAACTACCTCGACATCGAAGGGACGCTCTGGCTCTACGACTACCTCGAGCGCTATCCCCGCACCGCGCTGATCATCAGCCACGACCGCGACCTGCTCGACACCTCCGTCGACCACATCCTCCACCTCGACCGCGGCAAGCTCACGCTCTATCGCGGCGGCTACACCTCCTTCGCCCGCCAGCTCGCCGAGAAGCGGATGCTCCAGGCCAAGGCGCGGGTGAAGCAGGAGGCCGAGCGCGCCCATCTCCAGAGCTTCGTCGACCGCTTCAAGGCCAAGGCCACCAAGGCGCGCCAGGCCCAGTCGCGGATGAAGCGCCTCGCCAAGATGGAGCCGATCGCGGCGCTCATCGAGGACGACGTGCCGGTGATCCACCTGCCGAGCCCGGAGCGCGCCCTCTCCCCGCCTCTCGTCGCGATGGAGCGGGTCCAGGCCGGCTATCCCGACCGCACGGTGCTGACCGGCCTCAACCTGACGCTCGCCCCCGACGACCGGGTGGCGCTGCTCGGCGCCAACGGCAACGGCAAGTCGACCTTCTGCAAGCTCATCGGCGGCCGGCTCGATCCGCTCTCGGGCGAGGTGCGGCGCTGGGGCAAGATGAACGTCGCCTACTTCGCCCAGCACCAGCTCGACGAGCTGCGGCCTGCCGAGAGCGCCTACGCCCACGTGCGCGACCTGATGCCGGACGTGCCGGAGGCGAAGGCCCGCGCGGCGGCCGCCCGCCTCGGCTTTCCCGGCCACAAGGCCGACACCCCGGTCTCGCAGCTCTCCGGCGGCGAGAAGGCGCGGCTGCTGATGGGGCTCGCGGCCTTCAACGGCCCGCACCTGCTGATCCTCGACGAGCCCACCAACCACCTCGACATCGAGAGCCGCCAAGCCCTCGTCGAGGCGATCAACGACTACGAGGGCGCGGTCATCCTGGTGAGCCACGACCGCTTCCTGGTCGAGGCCTGCGCCGACCGGCTCTGGCTCGTGGGCAACGGTACCGTGAAGCCGTTCGACGGTGACATGGACGATTACCGCCGCCTGGTGCTCGCCGGCCCCGATACGGACGCGCCGAAGAGCCAGGACTCCACCGGCGGCGCCAAGGCCGTGGAGCGCCGCTCCAACGCCGAGCGCCGGGCGGCCCTCGCCCCCCTGCGCCGCAAGCTCGAGGCGGTGGAGGCGCGCATGTCCAAGCTCTCGGCGGCCATCGCCAAGATCGACGCGGCCCTCGCCGACGGCACCGCCTTCCGCACCGACGCCGCCAAGGCCGGCGAGCTCGCCCGCATGCGCGCGGAGGCCGCCTCGGCTTTGGGCACCGCGGAGGAGGAGTGGCTGATGGTGAGCGGGGAGCTGGAGGCGGACGGATGACGGAGGCTGGCAGCACGGCCGGCTACGCCGCGGAGGCCGAGGCGCTGGTCTCGCGCTACGAGAGCATCGCCTTCTCGGACATCCACGCGGCGATCCTGCCGCTCCTGCCCGCGCCGCCGGGCCACGTCCTCGACATCGGGGCCGGGACCGGACGCGACGCGGCGGGCTTCGCCGCCCTCGGCTACCGGGTGACCGCCGTCGAGCCGACCGCCGAGCTGCGCCGGCGGGCAATTGCCCTGCATCCCTCGCCGCTGATCGACTGGCTCGATGACGGCCTGCCCGACCTGCCGGCGCTTGCCGGGCGGGCTGCGGCCTTCGACGTCGTGATGCTCACCGCCGTCTGGATGCATCTCGACCCGGCCGAGCGCCACCGCGCGATGCCGCGCCTCGCCGCCCTGCTGCGGCCCGGCGGCGTGGCGGCCCTGTCGCTGCGCCACGGCCCGGTGCCGCCCGGGCGCCGGATGTTCGACGTCTCCGCCGCCGAGACGATCGCGCTGGCCGAGGCGCACGGCCTGCGCTGCCTCCTGCGCCGGACGGACGGGGATGCCCAGCTCCGCCGGCCCGGTGTGACCTGGGACCGGGTGGCTTTCGTCAAGGACGGCGTCCGTGAGGGCATTCCGGGGCTTCACGCGCCCGGGACGATCGCCTAGGGCGGGGCCATATTTCCCTTACCGGCCCGAATCCTCATGACCACCCCCTCCTACGTCCTCTCCCTCTCCTGCACCAACGTCCCGGGGATCGTGGCCGGCGTCTCGGCCTACCTGTTCGAGGCCGGGTGCAACATCCTCGACGCGCAGCAATTCGACGACGTCGAGACCGGCCGCTTCTTCATGCGGATCGTGTTCAACCCCGTGCAGGGCGAGCCGGGGCGGGACGCGCTGGCCGCGGGCTTCGAGGCGGTCGCCGCGCGCTTCCGTATGGACTGGACCTTGCGCGACCGGGCCGAGAGACGGCGGGTGATGCTGCTCGTCTCGCGCTTCGACCACTGCCTCAACGACCTCCTCTACCGCTGGCGCATCGGCGAATTGCCGATGGAGGTCTGCGCCGTGGTCTCGAACTACCCGCGGGAGATCTACGGCGCCGCCGACCTCGCCGGCATCCCGTTCCACCACCTGCCGATCACCGCCGACACCAAGCCGCAGCAGGAGGCCGCCCTGTGGCGCCTCGTCGAGGAGACCGGCGCGGAGCTGGTGGTGCTCGCCCGCTACATGCAGATCCTGTCGGACGACCTCGCCCAGAAACTGTCGGGGCGCTGCATCAACATCCACCACTCGTTCCTGCCCGGCTTCAAGGGGGCGAAGCCCTACCACCAGGCGCACGAGCGCGGCGTGAAGCTGATCGGCGCCACCTCGCACCTCGTCACCGGCGACCTCGACGAGGGGCCGATCATCGAGCAGGACGTCGAGCGCATCTCGCACCGCGACACCCCCGACGACCTCGTGCGCAAGGGCCGCGACATCGAGCGCAGGGTGCTGGCCCGCGCCGTGCGCTACGTCCTGGAGGACCGGGTGATCGCCAACGGCCGCAAGACGGTGGTCTTCACCGATTGAGGGCGAGGGGCGGCGCGCTTGGCCGGTCTCTTTCGCCGACCTCCTCGGCCGACATCCTTGGCGCCGCCCGCCCCACCGGGTAAGCCGGGCCATCCGAGCGGAAGACCGCTCGCCCGACGACCCGGAGTTTGACCACGATGTCCGACCTCACCCTCGACGCCGCCTCGACCATCGTGACCGCCGCCCTCGAGGCCGGCCGCGAGCTCGGGCTCAAGCCCCTGGCCGTCGTGGTGCTGGATGCCCGCGGCGCCCTCAAGGCGGCCGGCGTCGAGGACGGCACCAGCCTGAAGCGCTCCGAGATCGCCACCGGCAAGGCCAACGGCGCGCTGGCGCTCGGCATCGGCTCGCGGGCCATCGCCAAGCGGGCCGAGGAGCAGGCCTATTTCGTCGCCGCGGTGACTCACGTGGCCGGTCCGGCCGGCCTGATCCCGGTGCCGGGCGGCGTGCTGATCAAGCGCGACGGCAAGCTTGTGGGCGCCGTCGGCATCTCGGGCGACACCTCCGACAACGACGAGAAGGCGGCGCTCGCCGGCATCGCGGCCGCCGGGCTCCAGGCGGAAACCGGCGCCTGAGCCGAATGATGCGGCGCCGCGATCTTCTGGCGGGTCTCGGCGCCGCGAGCCTGGTGCGCCCGGCCCAAGCTGCCGGTCCCCAAGCCGCCGCCGGTCCTCAAGCCGCCGGCCCTGCCGCCTACCGGCGGGGCAACGGCGCCGACCCCGAGACCCTCGACCCGCACAAGACCTCGACGGTCGCCGAGGCGACGATCCTCCTCGACCTCTACGAGGGCTTGAGCGCCTACGGCCCCGACGGCAATCTGGTACCGGGCGCGGCGGCGGGCTGGACCACCTCCGCCGACGGCCTGACCTGGACCTTCCGGCTGCGTCCCGACGGGCGCTGGTCGAACGGCGACCCGGTCGTCGCCGACGATTTCGTCCACGGCTTCCGCCGCATGCTCGATCCCGCGACGGGGGCGAAATACGCCAGCGTGCTCGCACCGATCCGCAACGCCGAAGCGGTCAATCGCGGGGCGATGCCGGTCGACGCGGTCGGTGTCGCCGCGCCGGACCCGAGCACGGTGGTGATCGGGCTCGCGCAGCCGACGCCCTACTTCGTCGAGCTGATGGCCCACCAGGCGAGCACGCCCGTCCACCGGCCCTCGCTCGCGCGCTTCGGCGAGGCCTTCACCCGGCCCGGCAACCTCGTGTCGAACGGCGCCTATCGCCTCAAGGATTTCTCGCCGAACGACCGCATCACCGCAATCCGCAACCCGCATTACCGCGAGGCCGGCCAGGTGGCGATCCCCCAGGTCGAGTACATCCCGACCCCGGACCTCGCCGCCGCGGTGCGCCGCTTCGCCGCCGGCGAGATCGATTCGCTGGAGGATCTGCCCGCCGACCAGGTGAAGTCCCTGAAGTCCCGCTTCGGCGACGCCGTGGTGCTCAACCCCGCCCTCGGCGTGCTGGCGCTGATGGTGAACGTGAGGAAGCGCCCCCTCGACGATGCGCGGGTGCGCCGCGCCCTGTCGCTCGCCCTCGATCGCGAGTTCCTGGCCGAGGCGGTGTGGGGCGACACGATGCTGCCGGCCTATTCGCTGACGCCCGCCGGGCTCGACAACGCGCTGCCGCCGCCGGTGATGCCGGGCCGGGACCTCTCGCCGCTGGAACGCGAGGACGCCGCGGTGGCGCTCCTGCGCGAGGCCGGCTACGGCCCGGGCGGAAAACCGCTCGCGGTCGAGCTGCGCTACAACATCACCGACAACAACCGGAACACCATGGTGGCAATCGCCGATCTATGGCGCCCGCTCAACGTCGCGACCTCGTTCGCCGCCACCGACGCCAAGACCCATTTCGCTTACCTGCGCGACGGCGGGCCGTTCGACATCGCGCGGATGAGCTGGCTCGCCGACTACGCCGACCCGCAGAACTTCCTGTTCCTGGTCGAGAGCGACAATGACGGCTTCAATTCCGGCCGCTACGCCAACCCGGCCTACGACGCCCTGATGCGCGACGCCGCCCGCGAGACCGACCTCGAGGCCCGGGCCCGGATCCTCTACCGGGCCGAAGAGCTCTTCCTCGCCGACCTGCCCTGGATCCCGCTGCTGCATTACCGGCACAAGCACCTGATCGGCCCGCGCCTGCGCGGCTTTCAGCCCAACCTGCGCGGCGTCTCACCGACGCGCTGGCTGTCGCTGGCATGATTCCTTACGTCCTGCGCCGACTCGCCCAGGCGGTCCCGACGCTGTTCCTCGTCGTCACCCTGTCGTTCTTCCTGGTGCGGCTGGCGCCCGGAGGGCCGTTCGACCTGGAGCGGCCGCTGCCGGCCGCCGCGATGGAGAACCTGCGCCGGGTCTACGGCCTCGACCAGCCCCTCCTCGTCCAGTACGGCCGCTACCTCGCGGCCCTGGCGCGGGGCAATCTCGGGCCGTCCTTCTCGGTGCGCGACCTCTCGGTGGCGGAGCTGTTCGCCCGCGGCCTGCCAGTCTCGATGACCCTGGGCGGCCTGGCACTCGTCGTCTCCCTCGTCCTCGGCACGCTGCTGGGCGGCCTCGCGGCCCTGCGGCGGGGCTCGTGGCTCGATCACGCGGTCACGACGCTCGGCACCTTCGCCCTGACGGTGCCGGGCTTCGTGGTGGCGCCCTTGCTCCAGATCGCCTTCGGGCTGTCGCTCCGCTGGCTCCCCGTCGGCGGCTGGGACGACGGCGCTCCCAAGAACCTCGTCCTGCCGGTCGTCACCCTGGCGCTGCCGCAGGTCGCGGTGGTGGCCCGCCTCGCCCGGGCCGGCCTCGTCGAGGTGTTCGACCGGCCGCACTGGCGCACCCTGCGGGCCCTCGGCCTGCCGCCGCGTGTCCTGGTGCTCCATGCGTTGCGCGGCGCGGCCCTGCCGGTGGTGTCGTATCTCGGTCCGGCCGCCGCGGGCCTGCTCACCGGCTCGGTGGTGGTCGAGACGGTGTTCGGCCTGCCGGGGGTCGGGCGCTACTTCGTCGACGGGGCGATCAATCGCGACTACACGCTGGTGCTCGGCACGGTGGTGCTGATCGCGGTGTTCGTCCTCGTGCTCAACCTCCTGTCCGACCTCGCCTGCGCCCTCATCGACCCCCGCCTGAGGGATTTCGGGTGAGTGCCGGCACGGCCTTCGCCGAGGCTTCGCTCCTCGCGCGCGCCCGACGGCGCCTCGTCGGCGATCGCCTGGCGCGGGCGAGCGCGGCCGTGCTGCTCCTCGTGGCCCTCGCCTGCACAATCGGCCCGTTCCTCACCGGCCACCCCTACGACCGGCTCTACTACGATTATCCCGGCACCCCGCCCTCGCTCGCGCTCTACCCGAAGCCGGAATCCGTGCGCCCGGCCCTCGACCGGCTCGCCTTCCGCATGCGGGTGCGGGCCGAGGACGTGTCGGTGACGCCCGAGGCGGTCCGCCTGACGCTCGCCTCCGACAAGCCGGTGGACCCGCGGGTGCTGACCTTCTTCTCCCGCTCCGATACCTTCGGGGAGGCCCGCATCCTCGCCCGTTCCGAGGACGGTCGGCGGCTCACGGTGGAGGCGCCGTTACGCTCGCTGCGCTTCCTCGCCGGGACCGACGCGCTCGGGCGCGACCTTCTCACCCGCACCCTCGTCGCCGGGTGCCTGTCCCTGGCGCTCGGCCTGATGGCGACCGCGGTGGCGCTCGGCATCGGCGTCGTGTACGGCGCGCTCGCCGGCACCCTCGGCGGACGGGTCGACGCGGCGATGATGCGCCTCGTCGACATCCTCTACTCGCTGCCCTTCGTGTTCTTCGTCATCATGCTGGTGGTGTTCTTCGGCCGCTCGGTGGCGCTGATCTTCGTCGCGGTCGGCGCCGTCGAGTGGCTCGACATGGCCCGCATCGTCCGGGCCGAGGCGCAAGCCATCCGCCGGCGCGACTACGTCCGGGCGGCGGAGGCCTTGGGCCTCTCGACGGCGGCGATCCTGCGCCGGCACGTGGTGCCGAACCTGCTCGGGCCCGTCGTCGCCTTCGCGGCCCTGATGGTGCCCCGGGTGATCCTGCTCGAGAGCTTCCTGTCCTTCCTCGGCCTCGGCGTGCAGGAGCCGGCGACGAGTTGGGGCGTGCTGATTGCCGACGGCGCCCGCAGCCTCGAGACCGCGCCGTGGATGCTGCTTGTGCCGGCCGGGTTCCTGGTCGTCACCCTCGTGGCCCTGACGCTGCTCGGCGAACGCCTGCGCGACGCCCTCGACCCGCGGGAGGGCGCGTGAACGCGAACCTCCTGTCCCTGCGCGGCCTGACCGTGCGCTACCCGGATTCCGGCGTCACCGCGCTCGACGGCCTCGACCTCGACCTCGCGCGGGGCGAGACCCTGGCCCTCGTCGGCGAATCGGGCTCGGGCAAGAGCCAGGTCGCGCTCGCCGTGATGGGCCTGCTGCCGCCGCAGGCGCGGGTGACGGGCTCCGTGCGCTTCGACGGCACCGAGCTGACGACGCTTCCTCGCCCCGCCCTCGACCGGATCCGCGGCGCCCGCATCGGCCTGGTGTTCCAGGAGCCGATGACGGCCCTCGACCCGCTCTTCTCGATCGGCCACCAGATCGCCCTGCCCCTGCGGGCCCATCGCGGCATGGGACGGCGCGCGTCGCGCGCGCGGGCGCGGGAACTCCTCGGCCTCGTGGGCCTGCGCGACGCCGGCTCCCGCCTGACGGCCTATCCGCACGAACTCTCGGGCGGCGAGCGCCAGCGGGTGATGATCGCGATGGCGCTCGCCGGCGAGCCCGACCTCCTCATCGCCGACGAGCCGACCACGGCGCTCGACGTCACCGTGCAGGCGCAGATCCTGGCGCTGCTCGCCGACCTGAAAGCGCGCCTCGGCCTCGCGCTCCTGTTCATCACCCACGACCTGCGGCTGGTGCGGCGCATCGCCGGGCGCACCGCGGTCCTGCGCGCCGGCCGTCTCGTCGAGGCCGGGCCGACGGCGGAGCTGTTTCGCGCCCCGCGCGCGCCCGAGACCCGCGACCTCCTCGGCGCCGAACCCGCCGGCCGGAAGGCGCCGGTGCCCGATACGGCCCCGGTGGTGCTGGAGGCGCGGGGCGTGTCGGTCGCCTATCCGGGAAGGCGGCTCTTCCTGCGGGCGGAGGCGCCGCGCCTCGCGGTCGCCGGCATCGACCTCACCCTGCGGGCGGGCCAGACCCTCGGAATCGTTGGCGAGTCGGGCTCGGGCAAGTCGAGCCTCGGCCGGGCGCTGATCCGCCTCGAACCCGCCGCTCACGGCCTGGTGCGGTTCGAGGACCGCGACCTGACGGCGCTCGACCGCGCCGCCTTGCGGCCCCTGCGCCGCGGCTTCCAGCCGGTGTTTCAGGACCCGATGGGCTCGCTCTCGCCCCGCCTCACCGCCGGCGAGATCGTGGCCGAGGGCCTGCGGATCCACGAACCGGGCTTGAGCGCGGCCGGGCGCGACGCCCGGGCGGCCACGGCCTTCGCCGAGGTGCGCCTGGATCCGGCTTGGCGCCACCGCTTCCCGCACGCCTTCTCGGGCGGGCAGCGCCAGCGCATCGCCATCGCCCGGGCGCTGGTCCTGCGCCCGCGTCTCGTCGTGCTCGACGAACCGACCTCCGCCCTCGATCGCACGGTGCAGCGCGACATCGTCGCTCTCTTGCGCGACCTCCAGGCGGCGCACGGCCTCGCCTACCTGTTCATCTCGCACGACCTCGCGGTGGTCCGGGCCCTCGCCGACACGGTGCTGGTGCTGCGCCACGGCCGCGAGGTCGAGCGCGGCCCGACCGCCGCCGTGCTGGAGCGCCCGCGCGAGGCCTATACCCGGGACCTCGTCACGGCGGCCGATCTCGATGCCTCTCGCGCAGGCGTGAGCCGTCCGGAGCCTTGAACGCCCCCGGAATCCGCGCCACTTGGCGCCTTCCGACTTGGCGCCTTCCGATAGGGCAATCTTCTGGAGACCGAGACCATGCGTACCGCGCTCGCCCTCACGCTGCTCGCGCTCACCGCCGCGATCCCGGCCGCCGCCCAGCCGGCCCCGAAGGCTCCCCCGAAGGCGCCGCCGCCACAGAGGGAGGCGCCGCAGCCCGATCCGGCCGCCGCGATGCTCTTTCCCTGCCGCACGCCGGAGGAGACCTGCTACGTCGGCGTGGTCAAGGGCGGCAAGGTCACGGTGCTGTTCACCAACGACCGCAAGGCCGACGAGATCGCCGGCAAGCCGATGGCGGTCGCCGGCGACGGGCTCGACCTCGCCAAGACCGAGAACCGCACCGTGATGCTGGTCGGCACCTACGATCCGAAGGACGGCCTGACCAAGGCCGAATTGGTCGACGTCGCGAGCCCGCTCGTCGCCTTCGCCCTCAAGTCGACGATCGGCGGCGGCGAAGCCGACGAGGGCGGCGACGAGCCCCCGGCTCCCCCGCCGCCGGCGCCGCGCAAGAAGTGAGGTGCGGACAGAACCCTCCCCCCCCTGCGGGGGGGAGGGTGTCCGGCGGAGCCGGGCGGGAGAGGGGACCACGCTTCCGGAAGTGACCCACCCGTTGTGAGAGGCGCCCTCTGGATCGGCGTCGCGCTGCCCCTCTCCCGACCCCTGCTGACGCAGGGGCCACCCTCCCCCGCAGAGGGGGGAGGGTTCATCCGCGCCACATCCTGCACCGTCCTAGTTGATGTACTAAAACATTAGTGCTTCAATGCGCGCGTCAACAGGCCACCCCCGGGTGGCCGCGGAGCGGCGAAGCCGTCCGGTGCGGTGGGGAGGAGCGGACGCGGGCGACACAGCCCGCAAGGGCCGGGCTTCCCGGATCGTCCCCGGCCGCGCCCCCGACCGGAGAGCAACGATGCCCCTGAGCCCCGAGACCCGCGCGACGCTGAAGACCGTCAGCACCGCGACCCTGGCCACCGCCCTGTACAAGCGTGGCCTGCGCAACCAGTTCATCCAGGACGTGCGCCCCCTCAACCCGAATGCCGGGACGATGGTCGGCGAGGCCTACACCCTGCGCTACATCCCGGCCCGCGAGGACCTGAACACGCTCGCGGTGTTCCGCGATCCCACCCACCCGCAGCGCGTCGCCGTCGACCAGTGCCCCGAGGGCGCGGTGCTGGTGATGGACAGCCGCAAGAACCCGCGCGCGGCATCGGCTGGCGCGATCCTGGTGACGCGGCTGATGAAGCGCGGCGCGGCTGGCGTCGTCACCGATGGCGGCTTTCGCGATTCGCCCGAGATCGGCGCCCTGCCCTTCCCGGCCTACCACAACCGCCCCTCCGCGCCGACGAACCTGACCCTGCACCAGGCCCTCGACATCAACGTGCCGATCGGCTGCGGCGACGTCGCGGTGTGGCCCGGCGACGTGGTGGTGGGCGACGCCGAGGGCGTGATCGTGATCCCGGCGAACATCGCCGACGAGGTCGCGGCGGAAGCGGCCGAGATGACGGTGTTCGAGGATTTCGTGCTGGAGGAGGTCCAGAACGGCCGCGCCGTGATCGGCCTCTATCCGCTGATCGACGAGCAGGCCAAGGCCGATTTCGCGGCCTGGCGGCAGAAGACCGGCCGCTGAGCCGGGCGCATCGAATCGCGCCTCACACCATCATCCCGACGAGCAGCACCGCCACCATCGTGGCGGTGGCGCCGAGCGCCGCGGCCCAGAGTCCGGCCTCGGCGGCGCTGCCCCGCCGCACGTTGTCGTTGGCCGCCGGCGGCAAGGTCCGCGGGAAGCGGCGCCACTTGCGCAGGTGCGAGGGCGCCGTCGCGATCATGTGCGGCAGGGGAGCGACGGCGTTGTGGCGGCACGACATGGGTTGGGCGCTCCAGGCGGGGAGGCTCGCGCGGTGGATGGTCCCCTCGACCCCGGCCACAACCTTTGCGGAAGGGATCAGTACCAGAACGCCCGTCCCGGCCCGTCGATCCGTCGCCGGCGCAAAATCCGTCCCGTATTCCTTAAAGGAAGGCTCAAGCCGTCCCGCATCGCGGACCGGCCGGTCGGAGCGGCGCGCCGCCGTCCGGAACGCGGTCCGCGATCAGCCCCTGTCCGCCCGCTCCCGGTCGAGGAGCGCCCGCTTGCGGTCGACGCCCCAGCGGTAGCCCGAGAGGCCGCCGTCCTGCCGCACCACCCGGTGGCAGGGAATCGCCACCGCGATCGGATTAGCGCCGCAGGCGAGCGCCACCGCCCGGGCCGCCGCGGGCGCGCCGATCGCCTGGGCGACCTCGGCGTAGGTCGCGGTGCGCCCCGGCGGGATCGCCCGCAGGGCCTGCCACACCCGCTGCTGGAAGGCGGTGCCGCCGATGTCGAGCGGCAGGGCCGTGCCCCGGCCGGGCGCCTCGACGAGGCCGACGGCCTGCGCCACCACCGCCTCGAACTCATGATCTCCGCCCGTCAGGGCCGCCTT
The DNA here is from genome assembly GCF_900116815.1 of Methylobacterium sp. 174MFSha1.1. Taxonomy (NCBI): domain Bacteria; kingdom Pseudomonadati; phylum Pseudomonadota; class Alphaproteobacteria; order Hyphomicrobiales; family Methylobacteriaceae; genus Methylobacterium; species Methylobacterium sp. 174MFSha1.1. The sequence goes on from NZ_FPCB01000009.1 coordinate 225,918, forward strand.
CGGGAAGCGGTCCTGGAGGTCGCGCAGCAGGGCGTCGGGATCGTCGCCGAGGAGGATCGCGCACACGCCGGTCTCCGTCGCCGCCACCAGGACGTGGCCGAGCGAGCAGGCGCCGACCGCGAAGCGAATCGCCGCGCCCTCCCCGCCCCGGCGATAGGCCGTGGGCGTCATGCCGAGGCGCGCCGGCGCGGCGGCGTAGAACCGGCTCGCCGCGCCGTAGCCGGCCTCGAAGATCGCCGCGGTCACCGTTCCGCCCTGCCGCAGGCCCTCCGCCGCCCGCGCCGCGCGATGCGCCGCGCCGTAGGCCCGCGGCGTCACCCCGGTGACCTGCTTGAACACCCGGTGGAAGTGGTAGGGGCTCAAGGCGGCTGCCGCCGCGAGGTCGGCGAGCGCCGGCGGCGCCTCCGCCGCCTCGATCAGCCGGCAGGCCCGGGCCACCGCCTCGGCCTGGCGCTCGGGCAAGCTCGCCTCGTTCGGCCGGCAGCGCCGGCAGGCCCGGAAGCCCGCGTCTTCCGCCGCCGCGCAGGTCGGGTGGAAGCTGACGTTTTCGGGCCGGGCCGGGCGGGCGGCGCAGCTCGGCCGGCAATACACGCCGGTGCTGCGCACCGCGTAGACGAAGAGGCCGTCCGCCGCCCGGTCGCGGCGGGCGATGGCGGCGAAGCGCGCCGCGTCATCGAGGAACGGGATGCTGCCCGAGGCCGCCCCCAAATCCGAAAGTTCGGTCTCCAGGTTGCGCATGACGTCTGCCTCCCTGTCTGGCGATGGCGCCATCCTCGCCCCGCTCGGCCCACCCGCGCATCCCGGCGCTTGCTGCCGAATTCCGCGCAGGATTCCGGCCGCGTCTTGCCACAGGTTTACTCCGGACGCGTTTCTGGCGCTTCCCCCCGAAACCGGACCAGCGGCGGGAGGTTGGACCCCCGATCGGGCGGCAGGAGGCGGCCCGTCGCACCCGCCGGCCCTCCCCTCTCCCCTGCCGGCGCTCGTCTCTCGGATCTCCTCGACTGCCCCGCTGCCGCAAGGCCGCGGGGCTTTTTTGTCGTGGCCGGGACCTTGCCGCGGCGACGGCGCCACGGTTCGTTTGCCGGATGCGAATACGGTGGAGCGTGGCGGCAGGGCTCTTGGCCCGGCGGCGGGCCCGGGTTTAATCCGGGTTCAAGGAACGACACGCGCCGCCGCGCGGCGCGGTAGGCCAGGAAGACCGCCGCTTGACCGACGCGCTCGACGACATCGCCGCCATCCTGGAGCGCACCGGCGAGTACCGGGTGCTGCGCCGTCTCGGCGCCTTCGTGCCGCCGGACGAGACGCCGGACGAGCCGACCTTCGTCGGCCTGATCCTCGACACCGAGACCACCGGCATCGACGTCACGGCGGACGAGGTGATCGAGCTCGGCATCATCAAGTTCGAGTACGGCGCCAGCGGCCGGATCTACCGGGTGCTGGAGCGATTCAACCAGCTCCACCAGCCCTCCGGCCCGATCCCCGAGGCGGTGGTGCGCCTCACCGGCATCACCGATGCCGACGTCGCCGGCCAGCGCATCGACGATACCGCGGTGGCGGCGCTCGCCGCGGAGGCCCGCGTCGTCATCGCCCACAATGCCCGCTTCGACCGGCAGATGTGCGAGCGGCGCTGGCCGATCTTCGTCTCGCGCAACTGGGCCTGCTCCTGCCACCAGATCCCGTGGCGGAATGAAGGGCACGAGGGCATGCGGCTCGGCCACCTGCTCGCCGATCACGGCCATTTCCACAACGGCCACCGGGCGATCGACGATTGCGAGGCGCTGCTGGCGATCCTCGCCCGGCCCTTGCGCGTCTCGGGGCGCCTGGCGCTCGCCGCCCTGCTCGAGGCGGCGCGCCGGCCGACCGTGCGGCTCTGGGCCTCCGACGCGCCGATCGCCCTCAAGGACCGGCTCAAGGACCGCAACTACCGCTGGTCGCCCCGGCGCCGCTGCTGGTACGTCGACCTCGACGAGGAGCAGATCGAGATCGAGCGGTCGTTCCTCTCGCGCGAGATCTATCGCGGCACCCTGCCCTCCGGCCTGCCGGCCGACCGCTTCACCGCCCGCGACCGGTTCTCGACGCGGGCCGATCCGGAATCGTGACATGGTGCGGGGTCGCGCGAGACAGCGAACGTCGCGGCCATCCGCAGAATCCTCGACAGAATCCCCTCGCACCGCGTGCACCTGCCCGCCGAGGACGTGATGACCGCCGCCGCGATCTATGCCGGCCTCCTGTGTCGCCTCCAGGGCTACGCCAAGGACAGGCGCATGAAGGCGCTGCACGATTGCACGCTGTTCTTTCAGGCGCGCCGGCTCGGCTGCGCCCTGCTCACCGCGAACGTCGTCGACTTCGACTGCTTGCCGCAGTTACGGCCAGAGGGACGGTTCCTGTTCTACGAGACGGCCTGATCCCGGCCCCACCCGTGACACCGGCGCCACAGGACCGCCCCACCCGCTCTGGTATGAGGGATGCCTCGCACATCCTCCCCCTGCCGCATCTCCCCAGAGCCCCGCATGATCGTCGTCGAGGACACCAAGGGTCCGAACGGGCCCAATCCCGTGCTGGCCGTGACAGGGCTCGCCCGCGAGGCGCGGCTCGCCGCGGGCCCCGGCGTGGCGACGGTGGGGGCCGGGGGCAATCCGGAGCGGTTGCGCGAGTTGCTGAAGGGGCGCGACGGCCCGGGCTGCCGGGCGGTGATGAGCATCGGCATCGCCGGCGGGCTCGATCCCGACCTCGTGCCGGGCGACGTCGTGGTGGCGACCGGCGTGGTGGCCGGCAGGCAGCGGATCGCCGCGCATCCGCAGGTCGTCGCGGCTTTGGCCCGGCGTCTGGCGGACGCGCCGGTGCGGGTGATCCAGGCCGATGTGGCGGGCGTGGAGGCGGCGGTTTTGTCGCCGCACGCCAAGGCGCTTCTGCGCGCCGAGACCGGCGCCGCGGTGGTCGACATGGAATCGCAGGTCGCGGCGGCCTTCGCCGAGGCGCACGGCCTGCCGTTCTGCGCGGTACGGGTGGTGTGCGACCCCGCCGACCGGGCCCTGCCGGCGGCGATCGCCAAGGCCCTCAAGCCGGACGGCGAGCCCGATATCCTCGCCGTCCTGGCGGCTCTGGCGCGTCGCTCGGCGAGCGTGGGCGGGCTGGTTCGCCTCGCCCGCGACTCGTCGGCGGCCTTCGCCGCGTTAGGCCGCTGTCGCGCGCTTCTTGGCGTCGGCCTTGGCGTCCCGGATCTCGGAGAGCTTCTGCGCGACGTTGCGTGAGAACACGAACTCGGCCGGGCGCTGGTTCTCGAGGGAGATCTCGGGAGCCATCTCGCCCTCGGTCTTGATCCCGCGCAGGGCGTAGATCACCGGCTTCCAGGGCTTCTTCACCGAATCGACCACCGAGGACGCCTCGTACCCGGAATGCACCATGCAGTCGGCGCACTTCTCGTAGTTGCCGGTGCCGTAGGCGTCCCAGTCCGTGGTCTCCATCAGCTCCTTGAAGGTCTTGGCGTAGCCCTCGCCGAGCAGGTAGCACGGCTTCTGCCAGCCGAAGACCGTCCGGGTCGGGTTGCCCCACGGGGTGCAATGGTAGGTCTGGTTGCCGGCCAGGAAGTCGAGGAACAGGCCCGACTGCTGGAAGGTCCACTTCTCGCGGCCCTTCTCCTTGCCGAGGCGGAACACGCCGCGGAACAGGTCCTTGGTCGCCCGGCGGTTGAGGAAGTGCTGCTGGTCGGGGGCGCGCTCGTAGGCGTAGCCGGGCGAGACGGTGATGCCGTCGATGCCCATCCGGGTCACGCTGTCGAAGAAGTCGGCGATCTTGTCGGCCGAGGAGTTGTTGAAGAAGGTGCAGTTGATCGTGACCCGGAAGCCCATCTCCTTGGCCTTCTGGATCGCCGCCACCGCCTTGTCGTAGACGCCGCGCTGGCACACCGACTGATCGTGCATCTCCTTGTCGCCATCGAGATGGATCGACCAGGTGAAGTACGGGCTCGGCTTGTATTGCGCGATCTTCTTCTCGAGGAGAAGCGCGTTGGTGCAGACGATCGCGAACTTCTTCTGGGCGATGATGCCCTCGACGATCTGCGGCAGGTCCTTGTGCAGCAGCGGCTCGCCGCCGGCGATGACCACGACGGGTGCACCGCACTCGCGGACCGACTCGAGTGCTTCGTCGACCGGCAGGCGCTTGTTGAGGATCTCGTCCGGATAGTCGATCTTGCCGCAGCCTGCGCAGGCGAGATTGCACCGGAACAACGGCTCCATCATCATGACAAGCGGGTAGCGCTTGCGGCCGGTGAGGTGCTGCTTGAGGATGTAGCCGCCGATCTTCGCGACGTACCGGAGAGGAATGCCCAAGACCAAGGCTCCTTGTGTCGTGGTTCGTGTCGAGTGCTGTGCCAAGCGGGCTGATTAGCCCGAAAAGTGGCGGATTTCCAGCAAGCTAGGTTCGAAAGGGTCCAGCCTGGACGCGGAAGCGCCTAACTGTGGCCCAAACTCGACGGGAGCGGGAAGTTCACGCTCTCGATAACGCCCGGAAGAGTAGAAATCCGCAGGGGGGTGCGACGCTGCAGCGCAGCAATCACCTCGGCGATGACCACCTCGGGGGTCGAGGCCCCGGCGGTCAGGCCGAGGATGCGCACGCCGTCGAGGGTGATTCGTTCCAGGTCCTCCGCTCCCTCGACGAGGTGGCTCGGCCGGCCTGCCTCGGCGGCGATCTCGCGCAGGCGGTTGCAGTTCGAGGAATTGCGCGCGCCGACCACCAGGATCGCGTCGGCGACCTCGGCCAGCGCCCGCACGGCGGCCTGGCGGTTCTGGGTCGCGTAGCAGATGTCCCGGGTCGAAGGCCCGACGAGGTCGGGGAAGCGCCGGGCCAGCACCGGCGATGATCGCCCGCGTGTCGTCGACGCTGAGCGTCGTCTGGGTGACGTAGGCGAGCTTCGTCTCGGCGGGCAGATCGAGGCGTTCCGCCTCCGCGACGCTGCCGACGAGGCGGACCGCGCCGTCGATCCGCCCGAGCGTGCCCTCGACCTCGGCGTGGCCGGCGTGGCCCACCAGGATCACGGTGCGCCCCTGGGCGGCGTAGAGTTGCCCTTGCTTGTGGACCTTGGCGACGAGCGGGCAGGTCGCGTCGATGACGGGCAGCCCCCGGCGCGCGGCCTCAGCCTCGACCGCCCGCGACACGCCGTGGGCCGAGAAGATCGTGGTCGCCCCGTCCGGCACCTCGCCGAGGCTCTCGACGAAGCGGGCGCCCTTGGCCTTCAGGTCGGCGACGACGCGGCCGTTATGGACGATCTCGTGGCGGACATAGACCGTGCGGTCCCCCTGGGCGAGCGCACGCTCGACGATGTCGACGGCCCGCACCACCCCGGCGCAGAAGCCCCTCGGCTGGGCCAGCACGAGGTCGAGCCCGTTCTCCCCCGTTCCCGCCACCTGTCCTCCGTCCCTCTCGCCGCGACCCCGGTCCGGGCTCGGCCCCGGCCGAAAGCCCTTTCCGCCCCGAGGTGTAGGGCGCCCGCCGCGACGGCGTAAAGCCGAGCCCTCGCGGCTCCTGTGGGCGACGGAGGCGGCCCGGCTCGGGGATCCGTTTCGGACCAATGCGTTGCATTCGGGCCTGCGGGTCATTACCTAGCGCGCCACGGACGGGCTCCTCCGAGCGTGGCCGTGACGCCGACGCACCCCGCGACCATGGGCGCCGCCGCCCCGCGCGCTACCTTGGTCCCGTCCGGTGCGGGCCTTGCACGGGACAAAGCCGTCCCGGCGGGGCCGTCGGGCCGATCATCAGGATTTTACCGGGCCGCCGCGTGGCCCGCGAGCTAGAGGCAGGCTTCGCATCGTGATCGAACGGCTCGTGGCGTTTTCCGTACACCGGCGCTGGCTCGTCCTCGTGGCGGCGCTGCTGCTCACCGTCGCGAGCGCCGTCACGGCGGCGCACCTCTTCCGGATCAACACCGACGTCGAGCGCCTGATCACGTCGGACGTGCCCTGGCGCCAGGACGAGATCCAATTCGAGAAGACCTTTCCGCAGCGCAGCAACCTCCTCGTCGCCGTCATCGACGGGCAGACGCCCGAACAGGCCGAGGAGGCGGCGAACCGCCTGACCCAGGCCCTGTCCTCGCGCAAGGACCTGCTGCCGGTGGTCTACCGGCCCGACGGCGGCCCGTTCTTCGACAAGAACGGCCTGCTCTTGATGCCCCAGAAGGACCTGGAGCAGACCACCGAGAAGCTGATCCAGCAGCAGGGCCTGCTCGGGCCGCTCGCCGCCGACCCGTCCTTGCGCGGCATCATGCAGGCGATGGTGATGGGGGCTCAGGGGGTGAAGGCCGGCCAGGCCAAGCCCGAGGACCTCGTCGGCCCGATGGGCCAGATGAAGGACGCGTTCGACCGCGTCCTCAAGGGCGAGCCGGCGCAGCTCTCGTGGCAGCTGCTGCTCGCCGGCGGCAAGGCGGAGCCGAGCGACCTGCGCCGCTTCGTCATCGCCCAGCCGGTGCTCGACTACGACGCCCTCCAGCCCGGCGAGAAGGCGACCCAGCTGATCCGCGAGACCGCCCGCAACCTCGGTCTGACCGAGGCCAACGGCGTGCGGGTGCGGCTCACCGGCCAGGTCGCGGTGGCCGACGACGAGTTCGCGACGCTGGCCGACGACGCCGGCCTGAACTACTCCGTCACCGGCGGCGCCATCGTGCTGTTCCTGTGGCTCGCCCTGCGCTCGGGCAGCCTCGTCGTCGCGGTGCTCATCACCACCTTCGCGGGCCTGATCGTCACCGCCGCCCTCGGCCTCCTGATGGTCGGGGAGCTGAACCCGATCTCGGTCGCCTTCGCGGCGTTGTTCGTCGGCCTCGGCATCGATTTCGGCATCCAGTTCGCCGTGCGCTACCGCGCCGACCGTTTCGCCGAGGCCAATCTCGAAGGGGCGATCCGCTCGGCGGCCCGCGGCGTCGGCTGGTCGCTGACGTTGGCGGCGGTGTCGCTGCTCGCCGGCTTCTTCTCGTTCCTGCCGACCGATTTCCGCGGCGTGTCCGAGCTCGGCCTGATCGCCGGCGTCGGCATGATCGTCGCCTATCTCGCCTCCCTCACCATGCTGCCGGCGCTGATCGCCGTGCTGCGGCCGCCGGGCGAGAAGCAGGAGGTCGGCACCGCCAGCATGGCCTCGGTCGACCACTGGATCCTCGCCAACCGCAAGCTGGTCCTGGTGCTCACCGGCCTCGTCACGGTGGCGGGCCTGCCGCTCCTCTACTGGCTGCCCTTCGATTCGAACCCGATGCACCTGCGCAGCGCGAAGGTGGAATCGGTCGCGACCTATCTCGACCTGACCAAGGACCCGAAGACCAGCCCCAACACCATCGACGTGGTGGTGCCAAACCGCGACGCCATCGCCCCGATGGTCAAGAAGCTGATGGCGCTGCCGAGCGTCGCCGGGGTGATCGACATCGACACCTTCGTGCCCGCCGACCAGGACCAGAAGCTCGCGACCATCGAGGACGCCGCGCAGGTTCTCGGCCCGGTGCTCAGCCCGCCCCGCGTGGCGCCGGCGCCGAACGACCGCGAGGTGGTGACGGCGATCCGCAACGCCGTAACGGCGTTGCGCGGCATCTCGCAGGGCGCCCAAGGGGCTAATGCCTCCGGGCCGCTCGCCACGATCCAGGGCTTCACCGACACCCTCGACCGCCTCGCCGGCGCCGAGCCGCCGGTGCGCGAGGCCGCCGCCAACGCGGTGGTGCCGAACCTCAAGGCGTTGCTCACCCGCCTGCGCAGCCTGCTCGCCCCGGCCAAGATCACCCTGGAGAACCTGCCGGCGCAGATCCGCTCCGACTGGATCGCCGCCGACGGCAAGGCCCGGATCGAGGTCCAGCCGAAGGGCAACTCGAACGACAACGCGGTGCTGCGGCGCTTCTCGAAGGAAGTGCTGAGCGTCGCCCCGCACGCCACCGGCGCGCCGGTCGCCACCACCCGGTCGAGCCACACCATCCTCGGCGCCTTCATCGAGGCGGGCCTGCTGGCGCTGCTCTCGATCTTCATCATCCTGTCGGTGGCCCTGCGCCGGCCCTGGGACGTCGCCATGGCCCTCGGCCCGCTGGTGCTCGCCACCCTGTGGACGCTGGAGGCGCTGTACCTGATCGGCATGCCGCTGAACTTCGCCAACATCATCGCGCTGCCGCTGATGCTGGCAGTGGGCGTGGCCTTCCACATCTACTACGTGATCGCCTGGCGGGCCGGCGTCGCCGACATGCTGGCCTCGAGCCTGACCCGGGCGATCTTCTTCTCGGCGCTCACCACGGGCACCGCCTTCGGCTCGCTGGTTCTGTCGAGCCACCCGGGCACCGCCAGCATGGGCAAGCTGCTCGCCCTGTCGCTGTTCTTCACTCTCGTCGCCGCGTTCTTCATCGTGCCGGCCTTCCTCGGCCCGCCCCCGAAGCAGAAGGCCAAGGACGGGGCGCCGGAGAACGCGGCCCGGCGGGATCCGCTGATCCCGGCCTGACGCCGGACGGAGTTCCGCGATCGAAAAAAACCCGCTCCTCGACCGAGGGGCGGGTTTTTTGCGACCGGCCGCCCCGCCTCGCCCCTTGCCGGGCCCGGAAAGGGCCGCGCGCTTTGTCGTTTCGGGATTAAAGTCGCCCAGCCCCGTTGCGGCGCAGCGAAGGCCCGTGCTAGGCCACGAATCATGATGCAGGATCGAGCCATACCGGTCTCGCGGCCCACGCCGCCGTAGCGCCCCGCTCTCCCGCGTCTTCTTCGCACGTCCATGTTCTCGTGCCCGTTTGCCCCGCGCGGCCGGCCGGTCTTGCGCGCCTCGTCGCGCCATCCTGAAAGCTCTCCTCATGAATCTCGTCCGCCTGCGGCGCGAATGGGCGCCCGACGTCACGCGCGAAATCCTGGCTGGCACCGTCGTGGCGCTCGCTCTCATCCCGGAGGCGATCGCGTTCTCGATCATCGCCGGGGTCGACCCGAAGGTCGGGCTCTACGCCTCGTTCTGCATCGCCGTCGTCACCGCCATCGCCGGCGGGCGACCGGCGATGATCTCGGCCGCCACCGGCGCGATGGCGCTGGTGATGACGAATCTGGTCAAGGATTACGGGCTCGGGCACCTCTTCGCCGCGACGATCCTGACCGGGCTGATCCAGATCGCCGCAGGCGCCTTCAAGCTCGGCAACCTGATGCGCTTCGTCTCGCGCTCGGTCGTCACCGGCTTCGTCAACGCGCTGGCGATCCTGATCTTCCTCGCGCAGATGCCGGAGCTGATCGGCCGCGGCCCGGTCGTCTACGCCATGACCGCCGCCGGCCTCGCGCTGATCTACGGCCTGCCGTATCTGACGAAGGCGGTGCCCTCGGCGCTCGTCACCATCGTGCTGCTCACCGCCGTCTCGATGATCGTCGGGCTGGACATCCGCACCGTCGGCGACATGGGGGCGCTGCCGAGCGAGCTGCCGACCTTTGCGCTCCCCTCCGTGCCCCTCACCCTCGAGACCCTGAGGATCATCCTGCCGTATTCGCTGACGCTCGCGATGGTCGGCCTGCTCGAGAGCCTGATGACCGCCGCGATCGTCGACGAGCGCACCGACACCACCTCGGACAAGAACCGCGAATGCGCCGGCCAGGGCCTCGCCAACGTCACCGCCGGCCTGTTCGGCGGCATGGCCGGCTGCGCGATGATCGGCCAGTCGGTGATCAATGTCTCGTCGGGCGGCCGCGGCCGGCTCTCGACCCTGTGGGCCGGCGCCTTCCTGCTGTTCCTGATCGTGGTGCTCGGCTCCTACGTCGCGCAGATCCCGATGGCAGCCCTCGTCGCGGTGATGATCATGGTGTCAATCAACACCTTCCAGTGGCGGTCGATCCGCACCCTCGTCACGCACCCGACCACGTCGAGCATCGTGATGCTCGGCACCGTGGCGGTGGTTGTCGCGACCCACGACCTCGCCAAGGGCGTGCTGTTCGGCGTTGTCCTGAGCGGGCTGTTCTTCGCCCACAAGGTCACCCGCTTCTTCGCCGTCACGTCGGCGCGCGAGGGCGGCACCCGCACCTACCGGATCACCGGGCAGATCTTCTTCGCCACGGCCGAGACCTTCCATGCCGGCTTCGACTTTCGCGAGGAGGATCTGACGGGCGTGGTGATCGACCTGACGCAGGCCCATTTCTGGGACCTCACCGCCGTCAACGCCCTCGACCGGGTGGTGCTGAAGTTCCGCCACCACGGCGTGCCGGTGGAGGTGACCGGACTCAACGCGGCCTCGGCGACCCTGGTCGACAAGCTCGGCACTCACGACAAGCCGGGGGCGGCGCTGGCGTCGGGGCATTGAGTGCTCGTCAGCATTGCTCCATCGGTCACGAAGACTCTCCGCGTCATCCCGGGGCTCGCCGCAGGCGAGAACCCGGGATCCATAACCGCTGAGGGTGCGGAACCAGGCGGATCGCATACCGCCTCATCTGGCATCGTCAGCGGCTATGGATCCCGGGTTCCGCTGCGCGGCCCCGGGATGACGCGGAGGGTTTGACGTCCTCCGGTGAATTTTGTGCGCCGCTTCAGAAGCGAGCCTCGATGCTGCAAATCTCGCCTCTACCCCGCCCGCGCTGTCGCCCCATGCACCATCGCGAGCACGCCGGCCCGCAGCAGATCGTACTTCGTCGGCAGGCCCGGCCCGGTCGGCAGCCGGCCGGCGGCGGAGAGCGTGGCGATGCCGTGGGAGAGCGCCCAGACCTCCAGGGCGATGAAGCGCGGATCGACCCCGGCGGAAAAACCGTCCGGAAAGGTGCTTTTCAGGGCCTCGACCAGAAGTCCGAAGGCGTCGCGGTCGCGCGGACCTTGCGCGGGCGTGCCGCCCGGCGGGCAGCCGTCGGGACCGGGCGGCCGGGCCTCGAAGATCGCCGCGTAGTAGCCGGGCTCCTCCTCGGCGAAGGTCAGGTAGGCCTCGCCCATGCGGGTGAAGCGCTCCAGCGGCGTGCCGGCGCCGCGCAGCGCCCGGGCGAGGCGGGCGGCGAGTTCGGTGAAGCCGCGCTCGGCCACCTCCTCCAGCAGCGCCTCGCGGCCGCGGAAATGGCGGTAGAGCGCCGCCGGCGAGACGCCGACGAGGCGCGCCGCGTCGACCAGGGTGAAACCGCCGATCCCGCGCTCCGCGATGAAGCGGCGCGCGGCCTCGATCAGGGCCTCCTTGAGGTTGCCGTGATGGTAGCCGCGCCGGTCGGACGGGCCGCTGCGCCAGGGTCGCACCGTGTCACTGTCTCTTCATCACGGGCCGGGATCGGCCGCCTGCACAGGCCATAGAGCATTTTTCCGCGAGGGGCAGGCTCAACCGGCGCGTCGCGCCAGATGGAAGCGCGGCACGTGGTCCGGCCGCACCGTGGTGGTCGCCACCGGCAGGATCGGCCGGTCGTCGTCGAGGGAGAGCCGGAAGTCGCGGGCGAGCCGGGCCAGCACCAGCGTCGCCTCGGCGAGCGCGAGCTGCGCGCCGATGCAGATCCGGGGGCCGGCGCCGAACGGCAGGTAGACGAAGCGGTCGGGTTCCGGACGGTCGAGGAAGCGCGCCGGCTCGAAGGCCTCCGGCCGGTCCCACCAGCGCGGGTTGCGGTGAAGCACCCAGGTCGGGATCATCACGATGCTGCCGGCCGGGATCTCAGCGCCTTCGACCACGCTCGCCCGCGCGGCGCGCCGGGCGATGACGTAGACCGGAGGATAGAGCCGCAGGGTCTCCTGCGCTACCGCCTTCGCCAGCCGCAAGGAGGGCAGCGCCCCGGCGACACCCGTCTCGGACAGGTCGAGCCCGGCGGCTTCCCCGGCCAGCGCGTCCTGAAGCCCCGGTTCGCGGGCGAGCAGCGTGCAGGCCCAGAACAGGGTCGAGGCGGTGGTCTCGTGGCCGGCGACGATCAGGGTGCCGACCTCGTCGGGCAGCAGCCCGCCGGGCGCATCGCCATGGGCCTCGATCAGGAGGTCGAACAGGTCCCGCGGCGCTCCGCCCGCGTCTTGCTGCCGCCGCGCCTCCAGCACCGCCCGCACCAGCCGGAGCCAGCGGCGGCGAAACAGCGCCCGGCGCGGGCTCGACGGGGTCGGCCAGCCCGGCGGCAGCAGGAAATCGGCCACGGTCGGCTTGCCCAGCCGGTCGAGATAGCCCGAGACCAGCGCCCGGATCTCGGCGCCGAGCGCCCCGGTCTCCAGCGAGAACATCGACGTTGTGGCGATGTCGAGGGCGACGCGCTGCATCTCGCTCCGCAGATCGGCCGGAGCGCCGAGACCGGCTTCCAGGCGGCGGCAGGATTCCTCCGCGCTGCGGGCGACGAAGCGCAGCATCATCGGCAGGGTGCGGGGCGTGAAGGCGGGAGCCAGCACCTTGCGCTGGTGGCGCCAGGCCTCGCCGTCGGCGAGCACCAGGCCGCGCCCGGCGATCGGCCCGATCACCCGCCGGCCGGCGGGCAGGCGCACGAAATCCTCGGTGCCGGTGAGCAGGACCTGCCTGGCCCCGGCCGGGGTCGAGAGCAGCACCATCCGCCCACCCCCGGGCAGCGGGATCGGCACCGCCGGCGCGTCGAGGCAGGCGCGGGGAAACGCCTCCAGGGTGTTGCGCCGGAAGGCGCCGAGGAGCCCGAGCCAGCCGACCCGCTCGGCGAGCGGCGGTGCCGGCGGCACGTAGCCGGGCGCCGCCAGGGAGAAGGGAGCCTCGGACAAGGGGGTAAAGTCTCCGGTGGCGCCCGAACGGCGTGTCCGCGGGGTTTTAAGCGAGCCGCTCCGCTTCCGCCACGCCGAGATGGCGCGCCACCATCCGGCCGATCTCCGGAAAGCCCAGTGGCCCGAGGGGGCCGGGGGTGACGCCGGGCCCGAAGGCGATCACCGGCACCTGCTCGCGGGTGTGGTCGGTGCCGCGCCAGGTCGGGTCGTTGCCGTGATCGGCGGTGACGAGGCAGAGGTCGCCGGGCCTCAACGCCGCACGGATCTCCGGCACCCTGGCGTCGAAGCGCTCGAGCGCCGCGGCGTAGCCCGGCACGTCGCGGCGATGGCCGTACTCGGTGTCGAACTCGACGAGGTTGGCGAAGACCAGACTGCCCTCGGGCAGGTCGGCGAGAGCGTCGAGGGCGGCGGTGAGGCAGGCATCGTTGCCGCCGGGCTTGATCTCGCGGCCGGTCGCCCGGTGGGCGAAGATGTCGCCGATCTTGCCGACGCTCACCACCGGACGGCTGGCGGCGGTCAGGCGGTCGAGGAGCGTGTCGGCTGGCGGCGGCACGGCGTAGTCGCGCCGGTTCGCGGTACGGGTGAAGCCCGAGATTTCGTCGCCGGTGAACGGTCGGGCGATCACCCGGCCGATCCGGTAGGGGTCGCAGAGCCGGCGGGCGATGGCGCAGAGGGCGTAGAGACGGTCGAGCCCGAACGCTTCCTCGTGGGCGGCGATCTGGAACACGCTGTCGACGGAGGTGTAGCAGATCGGCTTGCCCGTCCGGACGTGCTCCGCGCCCAATTCCTCGATGATCGCGGTACCGGAGGCGTGGCAATCGCCGAGGATGCCCGGCAGCCCGCCGTCTTGGGCCAGGGCCCTGGTCAGCTCGGCTGGGAAGGACGGCCGCGTCGCCGGGAAATGGCCCCAGGCAAAGTCCACCGGCACCCCGGCGATCTCCCAATGACCCGAGACCGTGTCCTTGCCTTGCGCGCGCTCGACCGCGTGGCCCCACGCGCCCTCGACCGGCCCGGCGGGAGCGAGGCCGGGCGGCATCCGGCCGCTCGCGGCTTGCGCCGCGAGGCCCAAGCCCAGATCAGCGAGGTGTGGCAGGCGCAGAGGACCTGTCCGGAGGCCCGCCCGGTCGCCGCTTCCCTGGGCGCAGGCCTCGGCGATGTGGCCGAGCGTGTCGGCGCCCGCATCGCCGAACGCCGCTGCGTCGGGCGCGCCCCCGATGCCGACCGAATCGAGCACGATGAGGAGCGCCCGGCTCATTCGCGCACCGCCCCGACGGGGGCCGCCGTCAGGTCGAAGGCGGCGGAGAACAGGGCGCGGGTATACGCGGTGCGGGGCGCGGAAAAGATCTCCTCGGCCGCACCCTCCTCCACCACTTGGCCGCCCTGCATCACCATCACGCGGTTGGCGAGCGCGCGGACCACCTTGAGGTCGTGGCTGATGAACAGGTAGCCGAGGCCGCGCCGGGCTTGCAGCTCGCGCAAGAGTTCGACGATCTGGGCCTGGACCGACATGTCGAGGGCCGAGGTCGGCTCGTCGAGGACGACGAAGCGCGGATCGAGCGCCATGGCCCGGGCGATGGCGATGCGCTGGCGCTGGCCGCCGGAGAATTCGTGCGGATAGCGATCCATCGCCGCCGGATCGAGCCCGACATCGTCGAGCGCCCGGGCGACGATTTCGCGGCGCTCGGCGTCGCTGCGGCCTTTTCCCTGAACCTCCAGCCCCTCAGCGACGATCTCGGCCACCGACATCCGGGGCGAGAGCGAGCCGTAGGGATCCTGGAACACCACCTGCATCTCGCGCCGCAGGGGCCGCATGGCGCGGGACGACAGGCCGTCGATGCGCCGGCCGAGATAGACCACCGGTCCCTCCGAGGCGGTGAGCCGCAGGATCGCCAAGCCCAAAGTGGTCTTGCCCGAGCCCGACTCCCCCACAACCCCGACGGTCTCGCCCTCGCGCACGCTCAACCGCACTCCGTCCACCGCCTTGACGTGGCCGGTGATGCGCCGGAGGAGCCCGGTCTTGATCGGGAAATGCACCTTGATCGGCCCGGCCTCGACCAGGATCGGGGCGCCGTCCGGGACCGGGTTGCCGCGGCCCCGCGGCTCGGCGGCGAGCAGGCGCTTCGTGTAGTCGTGCTGCGGATCGGAGAAAACCTCGGCGACCGGGCCCGTCTCGACGATGCGGCCCTGGAGCATCACGCAGACCCGGTCGGCGACGCGGCGCACGATGCCGAGATCGTGGGTGATGAACAGCATCGCCATGCCGAGGCGCGATTTCAGGTCGGCGAGCAGTGCCAGGATCTGGGCCTGCACGGTGACGTCGAGGGCCGTGGTCGGCTCGTCGGCCACCAGCAGATCGGGCTCGCAGGCGAGCGCCATGGCGATCATCACCCGCTGGCGCTGCCCGCCCGACAATTCGTGCGGATAGGCGCCGAGGCGCCGTTCCGCGTCGCGGATGCCGACGAGGTTCAGGAGTTCCAGGGTGCGGGCGCGGGCCGCCTCGCCGCTCATCCCTTTATGCAACCGCAGCACCTCGCCGACCTGCTCGGCGATGCGGTGCAGCGGGTTGAGCGAGGTCATCGGCTCCTGGAACACCATGGTGATGTCGGCGCCGCGCACCGCGCGCATCTCCGGTTCGGTGAGGGTCGTGAGGTCGCGGCCCTTGAACAGGATCCGCCCCTCCGGCGTCGCGCCGTCGACGAGGCGCAGGATCGACAAAGCCGTCACCGACTTGCCGGAGCCCGACTCGCCGACGAGGGCCACGGTCTCGCCCGGCGCGATGGCGAAGGAGACGCGATCGACGGCGCGGGTCTCCCGCCCGCCCTGGCGGAAGGCGACGGAGAGGTCCTGGACGGAGAGGAGCGGGTCGGTCATCGGCTCATGGGTCGGGCGACGGGCGGCGTGGAGCCGAGCGACCGATGTAGGCCATTCCCCGGCGGCCGGGAACCGGCGCCTCGCCGCGGGGGCAATCCAGACAAATGGCAAGCGCCGGTTTCCCCTCCCCCCGCGAGCGCTAGGGCTGTCCGGGGAAAAGGAAGGGCGCGGATGATCCCCTCTCCCCGCGGGCGGGGAGAGGGCTGTGTTCCCGTTCAGGGAACGCAGCAAGCGGAGGCGAAAGCCGCAGCGAGGGTGAGGGGGTCTCGACGAGTGAGGCTCCTCCGGAAACACCCCCTCACCCCCGCCCTGCGGGCTCCCTGAGCCCCTTCGGAGCTCAGGCCTCTCCCCGCGAGAAGTCGGGCTTGCCCGACTTCGTCCGCAGCTTGCGGATCCCGGGCTTGCCCGGGATCTGTCGGGGAGAGGAGAATATCCGCACCACATCTTTTCCCCGGACAGCCCTGCCGCCCGCGGAGGGAGGAGAAGACCTGCGCTTTCTCGTGATCCGGACAGCCCTGCGACGCGGCGAGCGACGCCCCTCTCACTCATCCACCCGCGGCGCCTGGCCGCTGTCGATCGGCAGCGGCCGGAACTGTTTCAGTTCCTCGCCACTCGGCAGGCTGCGCGTATCCCAGCCGCCGCCGATCGCGCCGATCAGCGACACCGCGTTGGTGAAGCGGCTGAGGCGGACCTGCAGCGCCGTGACCTCGTTGTTGAGCTCCAGCGCCTGGGCGGTGACGACGGTGGTGTAGTTCTGGGTGCCGGCGCGGTACTCGTTCAGCGCGATCTCGACCGCCCGGCGCGACGATTGCACCGCCAGTTCCTGCGCCGCCTGCTGGCGGGCGAGGATGCGCTGGCCGGCGAGACCGTTCTCGACCTGCATGAAGGCGGTGAGCACCGTCTGGCGGTAATTGGCGACCGCCGCATCGTAGGCCGCCTCGACGGCCTGGAGGGCGGCCGTGCGGGCGCCGCCGTCGAACAGCACCTGGGAGCCCGAGGCCGCCACCGACCAGAACGAGTTGGCGGCGGCAAAGAAGTTGCGCGCCGGATCGCCCGCGATGCCGCCGCTCGCCGACAGGGTCACGGTCGGGAAGAACGCCGCCACGGCGACGCCGATCTGGGCGCTCTGCGACTGCACGGTCCGCTCGGCGAGCGCGATGTCCGGCCGGCGCTCCAGCAGGTCGGAGGGCAGGCTGACCGGCACCGCGGGCGGGCGCGCGGGCAGGCTGCCGCGGGCGAGCGACACCTCGGAGGGCGGGCGGCCGATCAGCGTCGCGATCGCGTGCTCCAGGTTCGCCCGCTGCAGGCCGACCGCGATGGCGTTGGCCTGGGTGGTCTGGAGCTGGGTCTGGGCGGTGATGACGTCGGAGCGGGCGGCGACGCCGGCATTGTACTGGTTCTGGGTGATGTCGAGCGAGCGCTGATAGGCCCGGGCGGTGCGCTCGAGCAGGCTCTGGAGCGATTCCTGGTAGCGCAGCTGGTAATAGGCGGTGGCGAGCTGCGTCTGGAGCGCGAGACGCACGGATGCGATGTCGGCGGCGCTCGCCTGGGCGGCGGCGACGTCGCTCTCGATCAGGCGGCGGATGCGCCCGAACAGGTCGAGTTCCCAGGTCGCCGAGCCCTGGAGCGTCAGGGTGGTGCGCTCGATCCCGCCGGTGCTGGACCGGGCGATCGAGGGCGCGCCGAGCGCCGTCGGGAAGAGCTGGGCGCGGGCCTCCTGCACCAGGGCGCGGGCCTGCCGGTAGGCGGCGACCTGGGCGCGCAGGCTCTGGTTGTCGACGTCGATTAGGCGGATCAGCCGGTCGAGGGCGGGTTCGCGAAACACCCGCCACCAGTCGCCGCGCTCCGCCTCGTCGAGGGGCCGCACCGGCCGCCAGTTGCGCGGCGGCATCGGCCGGGCGCCGCCCTCCTTGAAGGCGGGGGGCGTCTCGACGGTGGGCCGGGCATAGTCGGGGCCGACGAGGCAGCCGGCGAGAGCAAGGGGAAGCAGGATCGCTGCGGCGATGTGCGGGGCGCCACCGCCGACCCTCCCCCCTCTGCGGGGGAGGGTGGCCTGCGGAGCAGGCCGGGAGAGGGGCAGCGCGACGCCGATCCAGGGGGCGCCCTTCAGACAGGCTCCGCCATATTCGGAAGCGGGGTTCCCCTCTCCCGCCCCACTGCGTGGGGCACCCTCCCCCGCCGAGGGGGGAGGGTTCGGATGCGCGTCGCCGTCCGGCATCATTCGATCATCGAGAAGAATCATTCGGCCGGCAGCGCCCGCGTGGCGGAGCCCCGGCGGCGGCCGACCCAGAGCCGGAACCGGTCGAGGTACAGGTAGACGACGGGGGTGGTGTAGAGGGTCAGGACCTGGCTCACGATGAGGCCGCCGACGATGGCGATGCCGAGGGGACGGCGCAGCTCGGAGCCCTCGCCGCCGTCGAGAATCAGCGGCAAAGCTCCGAGCAGTGCGGCCAGGGTTGTCATCATGATCGGCCGGAAGCGCAAGAGGCAGGCCTCGCGGATCGACTCCCGCGGGCTCAGGGACCGGGTGCGCTCGGCGTCGAGGGCGAAGTCGATCATCATGATCGCGTTCTTCTTCACGATGCCGATGAGCAGGATGACGGCGATGAGCGCGATCACCCCGAACTCCTCCCCGGCCAGCATCAGCGCCAGGATCGCCCCGATGCCGGCGGACGGCAGCGTCGACAGGATGGTCAGCGGGTGGACCCAGCTCTCGTAGAGGATGCCGAGCACGGCGTAGACGGCGAGCAGGGCCGCCAGGATCAGCAGCGGCTGGCGCGAGGACGAGGACTGGAAGCTTTTGGCCGCGCCGGCGAACTCGCCGTGGATGGTGGCGGGCATCCGCAGGTCGCGCATGTGGCCGTCGATCGCCGCGGTGGCGTCGCTCAGGCTCTTGCCGGGCGCGAGGTTGAACGACAGCGTGGTCGCGACGAACAGGCCCTGGTGGCTGACCTGGACCGGGGTCGAGCCGGCCTCGAAGCTGGCGAAGGCGGAGAGCGGCACCATCGTCTCCTTGGCGCTGCTGACCGCGGCGCTCGACGAGGCGCTGGAGCGCCCGGCCGAGGCGATGGAGTTCGTCGCGGCGTTGCGGGCCGAATCGGTCGCGACCTGGGCGGCGGCGGTGGTCGCATCGGTCGTCGCGGTGGCGGCGCTCGTCACGGTGCCGGCGACCGCGTTGGAGGTGGCCGAGCCGCGGGCCCGGGCGCCCGAGGTCGAGACGTAGATGAGCTTCAGGGTCTCGGGGTTGTCGAGGTAGCGCGGCGCGATCTCCATCACGACGTGGTACTGGTTCAGCGGGTTGTAGATCGTCGAGACCTGGCGCTGGCCGAAGGCGTCGTAGAGGGTGTTGTCGATCTGGTCCGGGGTCAGGCCGTAGCGGAAGGCGGTGGGCCGGTCGATGACGAGGCGCGTCTCCAGCCCCCCCTGCTGCTGGTCGGAGGTGACGTCGGTGAAGGTCGGATCCTTCTGCAGGGCCTCCAGCAGCTTCGGGGTCCAGGTGTAGAGGTCCTCGCTGGTGTCGCCCTGCAGGGTGTACTGGTACTGCGAGAAGCTCTGGCGCCCGCCGACCATGAAGTCCTGGCGCGGGAACAGGTAGAGCCGGGCGCCCGGGATGCCCGACAGCTTCGGCCGCAAGCGGCCCATCACCTCGCTGATCGGGTCGCGCTGCCCGAGGGGCTTGAGGCCCACGAACACGCTGGCCGAGTTGGTGCCGCGCCCGCCGGTGAAGCCGACCACGCTCTCGACCGCCGGATCGGCCTGGACGATCGCGGCGGCGCGGCGGAGCTTCGCGCTCATCGCCTGGAACGAGATGCGCTGGTCGGCCTGGATGCCGCCGATCATCTGGCCGGTATCCTGCTGGGGAAAGAACCCTTTCGGCACGATCACGTAGAGGTAGACGTTGAGCACCACCGCCGCGAGCAGCACCAGCATCACGGTCACGCCGTGGCGCAGTGCCCAGTCGAGGGTGACGCGGTAGCCCGACAGGAGCCCGGTGAACGCGCCTTCGAGGATCCGCGCCAGGAGGTTGGGCCGCACGCCGTGGACCTCCGGTTTCAGGAACCGGGCGCACATCATCGGCGTGGTGGTGAGCGAGACGACGAGCGAGATCAGGATCGCCAGCGACAGGACGACGGCGAATTCCTGGAAGAAGCGCCCGATGATGCCGCCCGCCAGCAGGATCGGCAGGAACACCGCGATGAGCGACAGGCTCATCGACAGCACCGTGAACCCGACCTCGCGGGCACCCAGCAACGCCGCCTCGACCCGCGAGCGCCCGTCCTCGATGTGGCGCTGGATGTTCTCCAGCACCACGATCGCGTCGTCGACGACGAAGCCGGCGGCGATGATGAGGGCCATCAGCGAGATGTTGTCGAGGCTGTAGTCGCACAGCCACATCGCCGCGAAGGTGCCCACCAACGAGATCGGCACCGCGACGGCGGGGATCAGGGTGGCGCGGGCGGAGCGCAGGAAGCCGAACACCACCAGGATCACGAGGCCGACCGAGATGATCAGCGTGCGCTCGGCCTCGGCCAGGGACGCCCGGATGGTGAGCGAGCGGTCGCCGGTGACGATGAGCTCGGTGTCACCGGGAAGCGCCGCCTTGAGCTGCGGCAGCGCCTCCTTCAGCCGGTCGATCGTCTCGACGACGTTGCCGCCGGGCTGCTTGTAGACGATCAGGAGCACGCCGCGCTGGCCGTTGACGAGGCCGAGGTTGCGCCGGTCCTCGACGCCGTCGACCACCTGCCCGACGTCGCGCAGGCGCACGCCGGCGCCGTTGCGGTAGGCCACGACGATGTCCCGGTAGTCGGCGGCCTTGCGGCCCTGGTCGTTGGCGTAGAGCTGGTAGCGCCGCTCGCCGGCCTCGATCGCGCCTTTCGGCGAGTTGGCGTTGGCGCTGGCGAGCGCCGCGCGGATGCCTTCGAGCCCGATGCCGTAATTGAACAGGGCGTGCGGATCGAGCTCGACCCGCACCGCCGGCAGCGACGAGCCGCCGATGTCGACGTTGCCGATGCCCTCCAGCTGCGACAGCTTCTGGGCGAGCACGGTCGCGGCGGAATCGTAGAGCGTGCCGGGGCTCAGCGTCTTCGAGGTGAGGCCGAGGATCAGGATCGGCGCGTCGGCCGGGTTGAACTTGCGGTACGTGGGGTTCTGGCGGAGCGCCGTCGGCAGGTCGGCCCGCGCGGCGTTGATCGCCGCCTGCACGTCGCGGGCGGCGCCGTTGATGTCCCGGTCGAGCCCGAATTGCAGCACGATCCGGGTCGAGCCGACCGAGCTCGTCGAGGTCATCTGGTCGACGTCGGCGATCTGGCCCAGCCGCCGTTCGAGCGGCGCGGCGACGGTGGTCGCCATGGTGTCGGGGCTGGCGCCGGGCATCTGCGCCTGGACCAGGATGGTCGGGAAGTCGATCTGCGGCAGCGGCGCCACCGGCAGCCGCACGAAGGCGAACAGCCCGGCGAGCAGCACGCCCAGGGTGAGGAGCGTGGTCGCGACCGGGCGCAGGATGAAGGGGGCGGAGAGGTTCACGGGTGGGCCCCGGGCACGCCGCCCTGAACCCTCCCCCCTCTGCGGGGGAGGGTGGCTTGCGGAGCAGGCCGGGAGAGGGGAGCCACGCTTGCGGAAGTGACTGAACCGTTCTGACGGGCGCCATCTGGACCAGCGTCGCGCTGCCCCTCTCCCGCCCCACTCCGTGGGGCACCCTCCCCCGCAGAGGGGGGAGGGTTCACGTGCCCGATCGGCGCGCCCCTCACGGCACCGCCTCCCCGGGCGCCAGCCCGCTCCGCCGCCGCCCGGAGAGGCGCCGCCCGAGCCGGTCGAAGGCGAGGTAGATCACCGGCGTGGTGTAGAGCGTCAGCACCTGGCTCACGATCAGCCCGCCGGCGATCGAGATGCCGAGCGGCTGGCGCAGCTCCGACCCCGTTCCCGTCCCGAGGATCAGCGGCACAGCCGCGAACAGGGCCGCGAAGGTCGTCATCATGATCGGGCGGAAGCGCAGGATGCAGGCTTCAAAGATCGCGTCCCGCGGAGTCATGCCCTCCTCGCGCTCCGCCTGGAGCGCGAAGTCGATCATCATGATGGCGTTCTTCTTCACGATGCCGATCAGCAGCACGATGCCGATGATGCCGATGATGTCGAGGTCGTGCCCGAACAGCATCAGGCCGGCCAGCGCCCCGATGCCGGCCGAGGGCAGGGTCGAGAGGATCGTAATCGGGTGGACGAAGCTCTCGTAGAGCACGCCGAGCACGATGTAGACCGTCACGATGGCGGCGAGCACCAGGAACAGCGTGTTGTCGAGCGAGGCCTGGAAGGCGAGCGCCGAGCCCTGGAAGATCAGCCGGAAGCTGTCGGGCATGCCGAGCTCCGCTTCCGCCGCCTTGATCGCCGCCACCGCCGGCCCCAGCGAGGCGCCGGGCGCGAGGTTGAACGAGATCGTGGTCGCCGGGAACTGGCCGAGATGGCTGATGAGGAGCGGCGCGCGCCGCTCGCTCACCTGGGCGATCGCGGTGAGCGGCACCTGGCCGTTGGTGGCGGTGGAGGACGGCAGGTAGATCCTTTGCAGCGAGTCGAGCGTCCGGTGCAGGTCGGGATCGGCCTCCAGGATCACCCGGTACTGGTTCGACTGGGTGAAGATCGTCGAAATGATGCGCTGGCCGAAGGCGTCGTAGAGCGCGTTGTCGACGGAGGCCGGGGTGATGCCGTAGCGGCCCGCCGTCGCCCGGTCGATGGTGACGTAGGCCGCCAGCCCGCTCGCCTGCCGGTCGCTCGCGACGTCCGCGAGGTCGGGGATCTGCTTCAAGCGCTCGACGAGGCGCGGGACCCAGGTGTCGAAGGCGCCGAGATCCGGGTTCTCCAGGATGAACTGGTACTGCGTCGCGCTCACCGCGGTGTCGATGGTGAGGTCCTGCACCGGCTGCATGAACAGCGCGATGCCCGGCACGTCGGCGACCCGGGCGGAGATGCGCCGGATGATCGCGCTCGCATTCTCCGCCCGCTCCTCGCGCGGGCGCAGGTTGATGAGGAAGCGGCCGGAATTGAGCGTCACGTTCTGGCCGTCGACGCCGATGAACGACGACAGGCTGACCACGTCCGGATCCTTCAAAACTTCCTCGGCCAGGCGTTGCTGGCGCTCGGCCATGGCGCGGTACGAGACGGTCTGGTCGGCCTGGGTGATGCCCTGGATCAGCCCGGTATCCTGGATCGGGAAGAACCCCTTCGGGATCACCACGTAGAGGTAGATGGTCAGGACGAGAGTGCCGAGGGCCACCAGCAGCGTCAGGCCCTGCCAGGCCAGCACGCCCCGGAGGGTCCGGCCGTAGAACGCGATGCCCCCCTCCATCAGCCGGCGGCCGGCGCTGGCGATCCGCCCGGCGGCGCGGGCCTGGGGCGGCTGGTGGCGCAGCAGGCGCGCGCACAGCATCGGCACCAGTGTCAGGGAGACCACGCCGGAGATGACGATGGTGGCCGCCAGCGTGATGGCGAATTCGTGGAAGAGCCGGCCGACCACCTCGCCCATGAACAGGAGCGGGATCAGCACCGCGAGCAGCGAGACGGTGAGCGAGATGATGGTGAAGCCGATCTCGCGCGAGCCCTTGAGCGCCGCCTCCATCGGGCTGTCGCCCTCCTCGACGTGGCGGGCGATGTTCTCGATCACCACGATCGCATCGTCGACGACGAAACCGGTCGCGATGGTGAGCGCCATCAGGGAGAGGTTGTCGAGGGAGAAGCCCCACAGGTCCATGACGGCGAGCGCGCCGACGAGCGACAGCGGCACCGACAGGCTCGGGATCAGGGTGGCGGGCAGCGAGCGCAGGAACAGGAAGATCACCAGCACCACGAGGGCGATGGCGAGGAGCAGCTCGACCTGCACGTCCTCGACCGAGGCGCGGATCGTCACCGTGCGGTCGGTGAGCGGCGTCACCTGGATCGCCGCCGGCAGGGTCGCCTGGAGCTGGGGCAGGAGCGCCTTGATCCGGTCGACCACCGCGATGACGTTGGCGCCGGGCTGGCGCTGGATGTTGAGGATCACCGCCGGCGTGGTGTCCATCCAGGCGCCGAGCTGGGTGTTCTCCGCCCCCTCCACCACCTCGGCCACCGCCGAGAGCCGCACCGGCGCGCCGTTGCGATAGGCGATCACCGCGTCGCGATAGGCGCCGGGGTCGCGGATCTGGTCGTTGGCGTTGATGGTGAAGGACTGGGTCGGCCCGTCGATCGAGCCCTTCGGGGTGTTGACGTTGAGGTTGTTGATGGTGGTGCGCAGGTCGTCGATGTTGAGGCCGTAGGCGGCGAGGGCCGAGGCGTTGAAGCGCACCCGCACCGCCGGCCGCTGCCCACCCGCCATCGAGACGAGGCCGACGCCGGAGACCTGGCTGATCTTCTGGGCGAGCCGCGTCTCGGCGAGGTCGCGGACCTGCGTCAGCGCCAGGGTCTTCGAGGTGAGCGCGAGCGTCAGGATCGGCGCGTCGGCGGGGTTCACCTTGGCGTAGACGGGAGGGGCCGGCAGGTCGCTCGGCAAGAGGTTGCCGGCGGCGTTGATGGCGGCCTGAACTTCCTGCGTCGCGATGTCGATGCCGAGGTCGAGGCTGAACTGGAGCGTGATGACGGAGGCGCCGGCCGACGACTGCGACGTCATCTGGTTGAGGTTGGCGAGCTGACCGAACTGCCGCTCGAGCGGCGCCGTCACCGCCGAGGTCATCACCTCGGGGCTGGCGCCGGGATAGAAGGTCTGGACCTGGATCGTCGGGTAATCGACCGAGGGCAGGGCCGAGAGCGGCAGGTTGAAGTAGGAGATCATGCCCGTGAGCAGGATCGCCAGCATCAGCAGCGTGGTGGCGACCGGGCGCAGGATGAACAGGCGGGAGGGGTTCATGCGCCGTCTCCCGCGAGGCGCGCGCCCTCAACCCTCCCCCCTCTGCGGGGGAGGGTGGCGAGCGAAGCGAGCGCAGCGGGACGAAGTCCCGCCGAGAGGGGCAGCGCGACGCTGATCCAGCGGGCGGCCCGCATGACGCGCGCGACCTCTCCGGAAGCC
The DNA here is from genome assembly GCF_900116815.1 of Methylobacterium sp. 174MFSha1.1. Lineage (NCBI taxonomy): Bacteria > Pseudomonadati > Pseudomonadota > Alphaproteobacteria > Hyphomicrobiales > Methylobacteriaceae > Methylobacterium > Methylobacterium sp. 174MFSha1.1. The sequence continues at coordinate 250,432 of NZ_FPCB01000009.1, forward strand.
GGGCTCCCCTCTCCCGCCCCGCTCCGCGGGGCACCCTCCCCCGCAGAGGGGGGAGGGTTCTGGGCGGCGTGCCTCGTCATGGTCACGGGTTCTGGCTTTGCTGCCGGCGGCGATGCGGGCGCTCGCCCTCGGGACGCTGGCCTTCCGGGCGCTGCCCCTCCGAACGTGCCGGGGCCGCCGCACCCTCCCCGTCCGCCGGCGCTGCCGGCTTCGCCTCCGCCTCCGGCCCGGCCGCCTTCTCCGGCCGCCCGCCGGTCACCCGCACCTGCGCTCCATCCTTCAACCGGTCGGTCCCGTCGACCACCACCCGGTCGCCGACCGCGAGCCCCTTCGTCACCACGGTCCGAACCCCGTCGCTCTCGCCGATCTCGATCGGGCGCACTGCGACCTTGTCTTCGCCGGTCAGGAGATAGACGTAGGTGCCGGGCGTGCCGCGCAGGACGGCCGCCGCCGGCACCAGCGCCGCGTCGCGCACCGTATCCACGTCGAGGCGGGCATTGACGAACTGGTTGGGAAACAGCCGGTCGTCCTTGTTCGGGAACAGGGCCCGCAGCTTCACCGTGCCGGTGGTGACGTCGATCTGGTTGTCGACGGTGTCGAGGGTGCCCCGCGCGATCTCGGTGGTGTCGGAGCGGTCGAAGACCCGCACCGGCAGGGTGGCGCCGGCGCGCAGGCGATCCATCACCCGCTGCAACACGGTCTCGGGCAGGGTGAACAGAACCGAGATCGGGTGGAGCTGGGTCACGACGACGATGCCGGTCGAGGCGGCGGTGACGTAGTTGCCCTGGTCGATCTGGCGCAGGCCCACCCGGCCCTCGACCGGCGCGGTGATGCGGCCGTAGTTGATGTTGAGCTTCTGCTGGTCGATCTGCGCCTGGTCGGAGGCGACGACGCCCTCATATTGCTTCACCGTCGCGGCCTGCGTGTCGACGTTCTGCTTCGAGATCGAATCCTGCCGGTTCAGGGTCTGGTAGCGGACGAGGTCGAGGCGCGCATTCTGCAGGAGCGCCTGATCGCGCAGGAGCTGGCCCTGGTACTGGGCGAGCAAAGCCTCGTAGGGGCGCACGTCGATCTGGGCCAGGAAGTCGCCGGCCTTGACGGTCTGGCCCTCGCGGAATCCGATCTGGGTCAGGTAGCCGCTCACCTGCGAGCGGATCGTCACGGTCGCGAGCGGGGTCACGGTGCCGAGGCCTGAGAGCACCACCGGCATCTCGCCCTTCTGCACCGTGGCGACGCCGACCGCCTGCGGCCCCTCCCCGCCCCCGCCGCGGCGACCGCCGCCGCGCCGGCCGGTGGCGGCCTGCTGCGCCTGCGGCTTCTTGAACCCGTCCGGGAAGTAGGTCCGGTAGGCCCAGTATCCGCCGCCGGCGAGCGCCAGCAGCACGAGGAACCAGACCAGCCCGCGGCCGCGCCGACGGCGCGGCGCCTCGACCGCGTCGTCGGTGCGGATGGGAGACAATTCGTTCATCGACCTGGACAACCCGGACTAGAAACCTGACGCAGCGCCCCCGCGATGCCCCTCATGTCGTACCGGCAGCGTGGCCGACGCCTGCGGCACGTCGCCCCCGAAGCCCCGCCGACGACGCCCCCGCCCCGCCTTTCCGCACGGCAATGCGTCGTCAGTACGACCGCGATGTTGCCTCACGATTGCTGAACGCCGCCCGAGCGGCGCCCTGGAAGAGCCACGATCCGCACGCCTATCTGAGGGGATGGGGCGCGACACGGCGCCGCCCTGCATCGATCGTCCACGGTACCAGAATGCACTTCCTCCACGACCTGCCGATCGCCGACCTGATCTCCCAATACGGCTACTGGGCGATCTTCTTCGTCATCACCCTCGAGAGCGCCGGCGTGCCGATGCCGGGCGAGACCGCGCTGATCTCGGCGGCCGTCTATGCCGGCTCGACCGGGCAGCTGCGCATCGGGCTCGTGGTGCTGGCGGCGGCCCTGGCGGCAATCATCGGCGACAATGTCGGCTACTGGGTCGGCCGGCGCTGGGGCATGCCGCTGCTGCTCAAGCATGGGTCGAAGATCGCCCTCGACCACCGCCGGCTCAAGCTCGGCCAGTACCTGTTCCAGCGTCACGGCGGCAAGATCGTGTTCTTCGGCCGCTTCACCGCGATGCTGCGCGCCTACGCGGCTCTGCTCGCCGGGGTGAACCAGTTCGACGCCCGCCGTTTCTTCCTGTTTAACGCCGCCGGCGGCATCGCCTGGGCCTCGCTGATGGGCTTCGGCGCCTATCTATGCGGCCGCTCGATCGAGCACGTCGTCGGGCCGATCGGCCTCGGGCTCCTGGCCTTCGTGGTGTTCGGCGGCATCGCCCTGTGGCTGTTCGTGCGCCGGCACGAGGCGCGGCTGACGGACGAGGCGGAAGCGGCGATTCCCGGCCCCCTCGCCTGACGCCGCGCATGGCCGCCCCGCCTGCGGGGTGGCATCGCACGATTCCGCCCCGCCCTCGGGGTGGCATCGCACGATTCCGCCCCGCCCTCGGGGTGGCATCGCGCATTGCCGCCCGCGCCCGCGGGTGGCATGAGGCGCACTTTGATACTCCCCCACCCGCCCCGCCGCCGCGCGGGGCGGCCGCGGTGCGCCGCGGCGTCGAACCGGCCCGATGACACAGACCACCCATCCCTTCGGCACCTACGCGCCCGCCGGGCTCGTGCGCTGGATCGTCTCGCGCACCGAGCGCCTGCCCGACGAGAGCTGGCGCGCCCGGCGCCTCGCCCTGCTCCTGCGCCGCTGCGCCATCCGCCTGCTGCGCGGCCGGCCCCTCGACGTCGAGCGCTACGGTGCCCGCATGCGGCTGCACCCCTACAACAACAACTGCGAGAAGAAGGTGCTCTTCACGCCGCAGTTCTTCGATCCGCTGGAGAGACGAATCCTGGCCGAGAAGCTGGCCGAGCGGACCGGACCGGACTGCGTCTTCCTCGATATCGGGGCGAATGTCGGCGCCTACGCGCTGTTCGTGGCCGCCGCCGCCGGCCCCGGGGCGCGGATCCTGGCCGTGGAGCCACAGCCGGACATCTTCGACAAGCTCACCTTCAACATCGCCCAGAACCCGTTCGGGAGCATCAAGGCAGTGGCCTGCGCGGTGGCCGACAAGGCCGGCGAGATGACCCTGTTCGTCGATCCCCGCAACCGCGGCGAATCGAGCCTGAAGGTGGTGGGCACCAGCGAGGGCGCGGCGATCCGCGTGCCGGCGGTCTCGCTCCTCGATCTGGTGCGGGGCGAGGGCCTGACCCGGCTCGACGCGGTCAAGCTCGACGTCGAGGGCGCCGAGGACCTGATCCTCGAGCCGTTCCTGCGCCAGGCGCCCCCGTCCCTGCTCCCGCGACTCCTGGTCGTCGAGGACGGCACCGACCTGTGGCAGACCGACCTCGCCGCCCTCCTCACCCGCCACGGCTACCGCCGCATCGCCCAGACCCGGCTGAACCTGATCTTCGAGCGGGAGGGGTAGCGGGGCGGCCCATGGGGGTCCGGCCCATGCGGGTCCGGCCCTTGCGAGACCCTTGGCCCCATCCGATCTGAAGGCGTGCCGATGGCCGCCTTCGCCGCTCCCCCGCGCTCCCGCTCCCCCGACGCCCTCGCCGGGTCGATCGAGCGCGTCACCTTTCACAACGCCGAGAGCGGATTCTGCGTCCTGAAGGTCAAGGCGCGGGGCCGGCGCGACCTCGTGGCGGTGATCGGGCACGCCCCGGCGGTGGCGGCGGGCGAGTGGGTGACCGCCACCGGCGCTTGGATCAGCGACCGCGAGCACGGGCTGCAATTCCGCGCCGACACGCTGGCGGCGACGCCGCCCACGGGCGTCGAGGGCATCGGCCGCTACCTCGCCTCGGGCCAGATGCGCGGCATCGGCCCGGAGATGGCCAAGCGCATCGTCGCGGCCTTCGGGGCCGACACCTTCGCGGTGATCGAGGCTACGCCTGAGCGCCTGACCGAGGTGTCGGGGATCGGCCCGACGCGCGCCGCCCGGATCACGGCGGCCTGGGCCGAGCACAAGGTGGTGCGGGAGATCATGGTCTTCCTGCACGCCCACGGCGTCGGCACCGCCCGGGCGGTGCGGATCTACAAGACCTACGGCACCGACTCGGTCCGGGTGATGACCGAGGATCCCTATCGGCTGGCCCGCGACGTGCGCGGCATCGGCTTTCGCACAGCCGATTCGATCGCGGCCAGGCTCGGCCTGCCGCCGACCGCGCCCGAGCGCCTGCGCGCCGGCCTCGCCTACGCGCTCCAGGCGGCGATGGATGACGGCCATTGCGCCCTGCCGGTGCCGGACCTGATCGCCCGGGCGGCCGACTTGCTCGCGGTCGATGCGAGCCTGTTGCGCACCGCCCTCGTCGAGGAGATCGGCGGCGAGTCGGTGGTGATGGACACGATCGCCGACGTGCCCCACCTGTTCCTGCGCGGCCTGCACGCGGCGGAACAGGCCATCGCCGAGCGGCTGATCGCGCTGGACGACGCGCCCCTGCCCTGGGACGAGATCGACACGGAGGCGGCCCTGGCGCGAGTCGAGGCCGCGACCGGCCGACCGCTCTCGCCCTCGCAACGCGCCGCCGCCGCGACGCTGCTCAACGCCAAGGTCGCGGTGATGACCGGCGGTCCCGGCGTCGGCAAGACCAGCACCCTCGACGCGCTCCTGCGGATGCTCGACGAGGCGGGGGCCGGGGTGCTTCTCGCCGCCCCCACCGGCCGGGCCGCCAAGCGGATGAGCGAGCAGACCGGGCGCGAGGCGAAGACCATCCACCGCCTGCTCGAGATCGACCCGCGCCACGGCGGCTTCCAGAGGAACGAGCATTCTCCCCTCGCCTGCGATCTCCTGGTGCTGGACGAGGCCTCAATGATCGACGTGCCGCTGATGAACGCCCTCACCCGGGCCCTGCCGCGCCACGCCGCCCTCTGGCTCGTCGGCGACGTCGACCAGCTGCCCTCGGTCGGTCCGGGGCGGGTGCTGGCCGACGTGATCGCCTCCGGCCGCGTCGCGGTGGCGCGCCTCACGGAGGTGTTTCGCCAGGCCGCCGAGAGCCGGATCGTCACCGGCGCCCACCGGATCAACGCGGGCAAGATGCCCGAGGGCGCGGGCACCCCCGACGGCGACTTCTTCGTGGTGACGATCGACGACCCCGAGATCGGGGCCGAGAAGCTGGTCGAGATCGTCACGCGCCGCATCCCGCGCCGCTTCGGCCTCGATCCGGTCCGGGACGTGCAGGTGCTCTGCCCGATGACCCGCGGGGCCCTGGGGAGCCGCCACCTCAACCAGGCGCTCCAGCGGGTGCTGAACCCGAACCCGGCCGTCTCGGTCGAGCGGTTCGGCTGGGTCTTCGCCCCCGGCGACCGGGTGATGGTGGGCCAGAACGACTACGACCGCGAGGTCTTCAACGGCGATCTCGGAGTGGTGCTGCGGGTCGATCCCGAGGAAGGCCTGCTGACGGCGGGATTCGAGGGTCGCGAGGTGACATGGCCGTTCGAGGAACTCGACGCCTTGAGCCCGGCCTACGCGATCACGATCCACAAGTCGCAAGGGTCGGAATATCCGGCCGTGGTGATCCCGGTCGCGCTCCAGCACTACACGATGCTCGCCCGCAACCTGCTCTACACGGGCGTGACCCGGGGCAAGCGGCTGGTGGTGCTGGTGGCGCAGACGCGCGCGGTGGCGATCGCGGTGCGGGGTGGGGCGAGGCCGCGGCACACGAAGCTGGCGGAGTGGCTGCGGAAGCCGGCGAGGACGCGGGCCGGCGGGTCTCCCCGCCGGAGCGTCACCTCGACGACCCCCTCCCCCTTCCCGGACGACTGAAGCGAAGCGGAGGGAGATGCAGGGGCCGGGCATGACCGCTGACGGTACAGAACCGGACGGATCGCGTCCCTCGCCGGATGAGGCGCGAGCCAACCCTCCCCCCTCTGCGGGGGAGGGTGGCGAGCGGAGCGAGCCGGGAGAGGGGCAGCGCGACGTTGATCCAGATCGCGCCCTTCATGGAGCGTCCGACATCTCCGGAAGCGGCGTCCCCACTCCCGCCCCACTTCGTGGGGCACCCTCCCCCCGCAGAGGGGGGAGGGTTTTGCCTGCGCCTCGTGTTTAAGTCCTGAACTCATCCTGACGGCGCCTGAGGCAACTCCGTCAATACCCCTTCTTCACCTCGGCGAGCGCCCGCGTCAGCCCGTCGGCCACCACCTGCCGTTCCGTCGGCGACGCGTCGCGGGCGACGAGCACCCGCTGGCCGCGCGAGACGAAGGACAGGGACAGAAGCCCGTACTCGTCGTCCTCGACCTTGTGCAGCCGGGTCCAGAGCGGGTTGAAGCGCCACTCCGCCCGCTCGCCGCGATGGCTGACGCGCGCGACCAGAACCTCGATCTGGCTGATCACCACCTCCTCGAAGGAGCGGCCGCGGCGGGCGTTGAGGGTGAGCGCCAGCCACAGCGCCGCGATGTCGAGGCCGAAGAAGCCGGTGACCGGCCACATCCCCATCTGGAGGAAGGCGAGTCCCGTGACCAGCGCGACGCCGCCGCAGGCCACCATGACGACCCGGAAGCCGAGGCGCGACAGCGAGCAATGCGGCCGGATGGTCGCCGAGAAGACCGGGCGCTCGATCGCGTCCGGATCGCGCCCGTAGGGGTGCCGCGCGCCTGCGTCGTCCGGTGCCTTGCCGCTTGCCATGCGCACAATATAAGGCGCGCATGACTCGCCGGAAGCCGCCCGTCCCCGACAAAATCACCGCACCTGTGAAGGCGGGACTCGCGAGAGCGGGGCTGGTGAAACCCCTCACTGCCCGTGCCACCACGCCGGAGCCGGTCGACGCCGCGACGCTCGCCGAGATCTTCGCGCGGTTGAGCGCCGCCAACCCGGAGCCGCGCTCCGATCTCGAATACATCAACCCCTACACGCTGCTCGTCGCGGTGGTGCTCTCGGCCCAGGCCACCGACAAGAGCGTCAACCTCGCCACCGCGCCGCTCTTCGCCCTCGCGGACAATCCGGCGGCGATGCTGGCGCTCGGCGAGGAGACGGTGCGGCACCACATCCGCACCATCGGGCTGTTCAACACCAAGGCCAAGAACGTCATCGCGCTCTCGCGCATCCTGATCGAGGAGCATGGCGGCGAAGTGCCCCGCGCCCGCGAGCACCTGGAGGTCCTGCCCGGCGTCGGCAAGAAGACCGCGAGCGTCGTGCTCAACGTCGCGTTCGGCGAGCCGACCATCGCGGTCGACACCCACATCTTCCGGGTCTCGAACCGGGTGCCGCTGGCCCCCGGCTCCACCACCGACAAGGTCCAGGCCGGGCTGGAGGCGATCGTGCCGGAGCCCTACCGCCTCAACGCCCATCACTGGCTGATCCTTCACGGGCGCTACGTCTGCAAGGCGAGGAAGCCCGAATGCTGGCGCTGCCCGATCGCCGACCTCTGCCGCTACCCGGACAAGACGCCCGGTCCGGGCTGAGGCTCGCACCCGCGCTTCCCTCGGATCCGGAATCTGCTATCCTCTCACCATGACCCCGCTCCGCCCCCTCGCGCGCCTGCTCGCCGTGGTGATCGTGATGATCGCCGCGTGCCTCGGCGCGCCGCTGGTCGGGGTGTCGTCGGCGCAAGCTCATCAAGGACATGCCCATCGGGGACACGCGCATCAGGGCCATGCCCATCGCGGCCCGTCCCTGGACGCGCCCGCCGCCGCGACGGCGCTGACGCTCACCGAGGCGCGCGTGGCCGCGCAAGGTCCGCGCCTCACCGCCGCGAACCCCGACGAGGCGCCCGCCGCCCGGCCCTGCAACGGGCTGTGCTGCCTGATGGGTGCCTCCTGCTGCGTGCCCGGCCTGCTGCCCGAGAGCCTGGCGGCGTTCCCGAGCCCCCGTCCGGCCCGCCGCCTCGCGACGGCCGAGGACGCGCTGCCCGCCGGCATCGCGCCGGATTCCCCGGCAAGACCCCCACGACCCTTCGCCTGACGCCCGCGTCCCGCGCCGGCGCGCCGCCCTGACGGGCAGGTCGTCCGTGGACGCTCCTCGACGTCCGCTCGCGAAGGTTCCTCCTGCGATGTTTCCGTTCCGGTTGCCGGCCGCGTTGCGCGTGCCGGCCGTGGCGCTCGCCCTCGCGGCGCTGCCGTTCCTGTCCGCCCCGATACAGGCCCACGAGGGCCACGACCACGGCGCGCCCCAGCCGCTGGTCTCGAAGACGATCGCGCCCCGCGGCGAGGCGGCCTCCGCCGCCTTCGAGCTGGTGGCGGTCCCCCGGGGCGACGCCCTGGTGCTCTACCTCGACCGCTTCGCCACCGGCGAGCCGGTCGCCGACGCCACCCTTGAGGTCGAGACGCCGGCCGGCCCCGCGACGGCCGAGGCCGCCCCGGACGGCAGCTACCGCCTCCCCGCGCCCTGGCTCGCCAAGCGCGACCCGAAGGAGGATTACCTCGATCTCGTCGTCACGGTGACGGCGGGGTCCGACGTGGACGTGCTGGCGCTCAGCGTGGCACTGCCGAAGCCCGCCGAGGCGGCGGAAGCCAAGCACGAGCACGAGGGCGAAGGCTGGCTGCACACGCTCACCGAGCGCCTGACCGACCGTCTCGCCGCCCGCGATCCCGGTGCCGGCCTCGCCGCCGCCGGCGGCTTCGTGCTCGGCCTCGCCGCCATGGGGCTGATGCGGGCCGGGCGCCGCGCGCCGGTTCTCGCCGTGCTGGTGCTGGCCGCGACCCTGGTGCTCGGCGCCACCGCCTTCGCACATGAAGGGGAACATCCGGAGGCCCGGGCGGCCTTCGTCCCGCCCCCCACGGACCTCGCCCAGCGCCTCCCCGACGGGGCGGTGTTCGTGCCTAAACCGACCCAGCGCCTGCTGTCCCTGCGCACGCAGATGGCCGCGGAGGGTGCGTTCCGGCGCACAGTATCGCTGCCCGGCCGGATCATCCCGGACCCGAATGCCAGCGGCGTGGTGCAATCCTCCGTCGGCGGGCGCCTGGCGCCGCCGCCCTCGGGCAGCTTCCCGCGGCTGGGCACCAAGGTCCGCCCGGGCGAGGTCCTGGCCCTCGTCACGCCGCCGGTGCAGCGGGTCGATCTCTCCGACATGCGCCAGCGCCAGGGCGAACTGGACCAGCAGATCGCCATCGTCCAGCGCCGGGTCGACCGCTACCTCAAGCTCGCCCCCGGCGGCGCGGTCTCGCAGGTCCAGCTCGACGAGGCGCAGGACGAGCTCAAAGGCCTCAAGGACCGCCGCGGCGCCCTCGACCGCATCCGCCAGGAGCCCGAGGTGCTGGTCGCACCCGTCGGCGGGGTGATCGCGGAAGCCGCCGCGGTCGCCGGCCAGATGGCCGCTCCCGGCCAGATGGTGTTCCAGATCGTCGATCCGGGAAAACTCTGGGTCGAGGCCCTGAGCTTCGACGCCCTGACGCCGGCGTCCGACGCCACCGCGCGGCTCGCCGACGGGCGCAGCCTGCCGCTCGCCTACCAGGGCGCGGGGCTCGCCGACCGCAACCAGGCGATCCCGGTCCAGTTCGCGATCCGGGGCGGATCGGAGGGCCTGCGGGTCGGCCAGTTCGTCACCGTGCTCGCCGCGACCGACGCCGAGCAGAGCGGCCTCGCCCTGCCGCGGGCGAGCGTGGTGCGCACCGCCAACGGCCAGGACGTGGTCTACGCCCACACAGCCGCCGAGCGCTACGAGGCGCGGCCCGTGCGGGTCGCGCCCCTCGACGGGGCGCGGGTGCTGGTCGAGGCCGGGGTGACTCCCGGCACCCGCGTGGTGATCCAGGGCGCCGAGCTCCTGGATCAGGTCCGGTAAGGAGAGACCCGAGATGTTCTCCTTCCTGGTCACGCAATCCCTGCGCAACCGCCTCCTGGTCCTGGCGGTCGCCGCCGTGCTGGTGCTCTACGGGGCGTTCAGCCTGACGCGGCTGCCGGTCGACGTCTTCCCCGACCTCAACCGCCCCACCGTCACGATCATGACCGAGGCCGAGGGCTACGCGCCCCCGGAGGTCGAGCAGATGGTGACCTATCCGATCGAGACCCGGCTCAACGGCCTGCCCGGGGTGACCCGGCTGCGCTCGGTCTCGGGAGTCGGCCTCTCGGTGATCTACGTCGAGTTCGCCTGGGGCACCGACATCTACCGCAACCGCCAGCAGGTCGGCGAGCGGCTCGCCCTGGTCCAGGACCAGCTCCCCCGCGGGGTGACCTCGCAGATGGGCCCGGTCTCCTCGATCATGGGCCAGGTGCTGCTGATCGCGGTGACGGGCGAGACCCTGTCGCCGATGGAGCTGCGCGAGACCGCCGACTTCGTGCTGCGCCCGCGCCTGCTCACCGTGCCGGGCGTGGCGCAGGTGATCCCGATCGGCGGCGAGGTGCGCCAGTTCCGCGTCGCCCCGAACCCGGCGGCGATGCGGGCGCTCGGCGTGAGCAACGCCCAGCTCGACGCGGCCTTGCAGCAATTCGGCACCAATGCCGGCGGCGGCTTCACCGACCAGTATTCCCGCGAGTACCTGATCCGGAACATCGCCCGCACGATGAGCCTGGAGGACCTGCGCGACCTCGTGGTGGGGGCCTCGGGCAACGCGCCGGTGCGCCTGCGCCAGGTGGCGGAGGTCTCCTTCGCGGCCAAGGCCAAGCGCGGCGAGGGCGGCTACCAGGGCAAGCCGGCGGTGATCGTCTCGGTCGAGAAGCAGCCCGACGTTGACACCGTGGCGCTCACCCGCAGCATCGAGGCGGCGCTGAAGGACATCGCGCCCTCGCTGCCCGCCGGCATCTCCGCCGACAAGATCCTGTTCCGCCAGGCCGACTTCATCGAGACCTCGATCGCCAATGTCGAGCGGGTCCTGGTCGAGGCGATCGCCGTGGTGGCGATCGTGCTGTTCTGCTTCCTACTGAACGTCCGCACCACCCTGATTTCGCTGACCGCCATCCCCGTCTCGATCCTGACGACGGCCCTGGTGTTCCATCTGCTCGGGCTGTCGATCAACACCATGACCCTCGGGGGCCTCGCCATCGCGATCGGCGAGCTCGTCGACGACGCGGTGGTCGACGTCGAGAACATCTTTCGCCGCCTGCGCGAGAACCGGGCCGCCGGTAACCCGCGCTCGGTGTTCGAGGTCGTGGTCTCGGCCTCGAACGAGGTGCGCTCCGGCATCGTCTACGCGACCGCGATCATCGTGCTGGTCTTCGTGCCGCTCTTCGCCCTCTCGGGCATCGAGGGGCGGCTCTTCGCGCCGCTCGGCCAGGCCTACATCGTGTCGATCCTGGCGAGCCTCGTCGTCTCGATCACCCTGACGCCGGTCCTCGCCTCCTGGCTCCTGCCCGGGATGAAGAGCCTCGCGGAGCACGAGAGCCGCTTCATCCGCGCGCTCAAGCGCGCCAACGCCGCCGCCTTGGACGTCGTGTTCCGCCACCAGCGGATCCTCGTCGGCGCGGTGGCGGCGCTGGTGGTGGGCGCGGGCCTCGCCGCCTCGCAGCTGCCGCGGGCCTTCCTGCCGCCGTTCAACGAGGGCTCGTTCACCGTCACCATGGCCTTCACCCCCGGCATCTCGCTACCTGAGAGCAGCCGGGTCGGCGCGATCGCCGAACGCCTCCTGATGGAGATCCCGGAGGTGGCGGCGGTCGGCCGGCGCACCGGCCGGGCCGAGCTCGACGAGCACGCGGAGGGCGTCCATTCCTCCGATCTGGAGGTGGCGCTCAAAGGCGGCAGCCGGCCGAAGGCGGAACTGGTGGCCGAGATCCGCAACCGGCTCGCGGCGCTGCCGGTCTCGGTCAATGTCGGCCAGCCGATCTCGCACCGGCTCGACCACATGCTGTCCGGCGTCCGGGCCGAGATCGCCCTGAAGATCTTCGGCGAGGACCTGGATGGCTTGCGCCGCGTGGCGGCGAGCCTGCAGGAGCGGATGCGGGCGATTCCCGGCCTCGCCGACCTCCAGGTCGAGAAGCAGGTGCGGATCCCGCAACTCGAGATCCGGGTCGATTACGGCCGGGCGGCGCTCTACGGCGTGCAGCCGGCGGCGATCGTTGAGCAGATCAGCCGGCTCTCCAACGGGCGCCTCGTCTCGACGGTGGTCGACGGCTACCGCCGCTTCGACGTCGTCCTGCGCCTGCCCGAGGCGCAGCGCACCACCGCGGGACTCGGGGACCTCCTGATCGAGACGCCGTCGGGCTGGGTGCCGGCGCGCCAGGTCGCCGACATCCGCGAGACCGACGGCCCGAACCAGATCCTGCGCGAGAACGGCCGCCGGCGCCTCGTCGTGATGGCGAACACCACGGCGGGGTCCGACATGACGGGAATCGTCGCGGCGATCCGCGCGGTACTCGCCGCCGAGACCCTGCCGCCGGGCGTCTTCGCCAGCCTGGAGGGCACGTTTCAGGCGCAGGAGGAGGCGACCCGGACCATCGGGGCGCTGTCGCTGGTCTCCCTGGGACTGATCTTCGCGCTGCTCACCAGCCGCTACCGCTCGGGCGCCCTGGCGCTGATCATCCTCGGCAGCGTGCCGCTGGCGCTGGTCGGCTCGGTGGCGGCCCTGTGGCTCGCTGGGCAGCCGCTCTCTGTCGCCTCGATGATCGGCTTCATCACTCTCACCGGCATCGCGGCCCGCAACGGCATTCTCAAGGTCAGCCACACCCTGAACCTCGCCCTCCACGAGGGCGTGCCGTTCGGCCCCGACCTCGTGGTGCGGGCGAGCCTGGAGCGGCTGACCCCGGTGCTGATGACCGCGCTCTCCGCCGGCGTTGCCCTGGTGCCGCTCCTTTACGACGCGGCGAGCCCCGGCAAGGAGATCCTGCACCCGGTCGCGGTGACGATCTTCGGCGGTCTCGTCAGCGCCACCCTCCTCGACGCGCTGCTGACCCCGGTGCTGCTGCTGCGCTTCGGCCGCAAGCCCCTGGAGCGCCTGATGGCGGCGCGGGAGACCGCGACGGGCACGGCGCCCGCGGGTGCCGCGCCGGCCGACCTCTACTGATCCCCCTCACCGAGAGAGACACGATGCCGATCCGAAAGATCCTCACCGCCGGCGCCCTGGCCCTCGCCCTGCCGCTCTGCGCGCGCCACGCCTGCGCCCATGACGGGACCGGGCACAATGGCGGCCGAATCGCCGATGCCGGGCCCTACCACATCGAACTGGTGACGAAGGACCGGACCGTCGAGGTCACGATCTACGACGCCAAGGAGACGGCTTTGTCCCCGGCCGGCTTCAAGGGCACGGCGATCCTGGTCGTCGGCGGCAAGCCCGCCCGCGTGGTCCTGACGCCCAAAGCCGCGCGCCTCACCGGCGAGGCCGAGGTGGTGCTCGGCGCGAATCCGAAGGGCGTGGTGCAGATCACCGGGCCGGACGGCGCGGCGGCGAGCGGCAAGTTCAACTGAGCGGAGGAAGGCTTTCGGCGGGTCGGCGCGTTGGGGGCTCTCGCCCTCGCGCCCATCCATGGCCGCCCCTCCCCTTTCCCGGATCTCCTTCCACTTCGTTTCAGTCGTCCGGGAAAGAGCGGAGAGTGCCAGGGTCTGTTCGAGTTGGCCGGCGGAATTTCCGCCCTCCTCGTCATCCCGGGGCCGCGAAAGCAGAACCCGGGATCCATATCCGCTGACGGATCGGGGTGAGGCGGAACGCGATCCGTCTCCTTCTCCCACGTCAGCGGTTATGGATTCCGGGCTCCGCTTTCGCGGCCCCGGAATGACGATGAGGGTGTGGGAACCGATAGAGGCCAGTCGAACAGGCGATCAGTTCGATGGCGAAAACCCCCTCACGCCGCCTGACGCAGCACCTGTCCCGCCACCAGAGCCTGGATGTTGCGCAAGGTCGAGAAGGAGTCGCGGCTGAGCAGGTGCTCCGGGAACTCGACCCCGAAATGCTCTTCCAGGTCCATCATCACCTGGACCGCGCCGAACGAGTCGAGACCGTTGTCGAACAAGCAATCGTCGTCCGAGAGGCGGTCGATGGTCCGGGCGAGCCCGCCGTGCTGGGCCAGAATCGTCCGGATCTCCTGGGCAGACGCCATCGCTCGACCTCGCTCTGTACTGTTTCAGCGTTAGAGAGATACAAACCTGAAATCAAACCTAATCCGCGAGGCCGGCGGACCACCGCGTACCATGGTGACCATCTTGTTAGCACTCACAACAGGTGGACCCGGCACCGATCCTGCGCCCCGGGGCGCGAGGCTCGGCCCGGCATCCCCGGACCGGACAGGTCTGTTCGAGAACGGCACGGGTGGCAGGCGATGCGCGGGCGCGAGGGGTCGGAAAGGTTCGAGGCGCTGGATGCAGGGCGGGGCGTCTGCGCGCTCGCGGTCGCGTTCTTCCACATGCCGCTCGCGCATCCGTGGCAGCAGCAGGCCTGGTTCCCGAACCTGCAATTCTGCGTCGACGTCTTCTTCGTGCTGTCGGGCTTCGTGCTGCTGCACGCCTACGGCGACCGCCTCGCGACGGGCCGGCAGGTTCTCCGCTTCGGGCTGATGCGGTTCGGCCGGCTCTGGCCGCTGCACGCCGCGACGCTCGGGCTCCTGGTCCTGATCGAAGGGGTCCGCTTCCTCGCCCTCTCGCACCATGCCGGCGCGCCGGGCGCGACGCCGCCCTTCGGGCCCGAGCACCGCCCGGTCGAGATCGTCACCCACCTCCTGTTCCTGCAGAACTTCCGCACCTTCGGCGAGTACAGCTGGAACTTCCCGTCCTGGAGCATCGCGGTCGAGTTCTGGGCCTCGCTCGTCCTGGCCGCGATCGTGATGGCGGCGGGCCCCCGGCGGCGCCTCGTCTTCGCCGGGCTCGCCGGCGCGAGCGCCCTTGCCCTGTGGTGGGTGAGCCCGCGCACGCTGTTCGTGATCCAGAATTTCGGCATCGTGCGCTGCCTGTTCGACCTCTTCCTCGGCTGCCTCGCCTACACCTTGCGCGACGCGCTGCGCCTGCAGCGCCGCCTCGCGACCCCGGCCGAGATCCTGGCCCTCCTCGCCCTGCCGGCCCTGGTGCTGCTCTCAAGCCCCGGCCCCCTCGGCTACGGCGCGAGCCTCGCCTTCGCCGCGGCGATCGCGCTGTTCTCGCACCAGGGCGGCGCCGTGTCGGACCTCGCCCGCGCGCGGGGGCCCCAGCGCCTCGGCCGGTGGTCGTTCTCGATCTACCTCCTGCACCTGCCGATGATCCAGGTCTTCGTCACGGCGGTCCACGCGGTCGAGGCGCGCACCGGCCTGTCCCTCACGACGGTCCTCGGTCACGAGCACCTCGTCGATCTCGGCTCCGGCGCCGCCAACCTCGCGGCCGCGGCCGCCCTGGTGGCGCTCACGGTGCCGCTGGCCGCCCTCACCCACCGCGTGATCGAGCGCCCCTCGCTCGCCTGGTTCAAGCGCGTCGATGCCGGCCTCGCCGCGCCCACCGCCCGGACTCCGGCGGCCGTGGCCGCCATGGCTCCACGCTAGAGGAACCCCTGTCTCAGTTTGGGATGGCCAACCGGCGGAAACGGCTGGCGGATCGGTAACCGAACCGCGACTAAGTTCCTCACCGTGCCCTGCCGGTTCAGGGATGGTCGAGGAGCGGGCCCCGTCGGGAGACGACTTCCGAGGGAGTCCGCGATCGACCCGCGTGACGGACGAGCGGAGTCGATGTCCGCAGTGCCGGACAGTCAAGTCGCATGAGGCAGGGACACCAGATGTCGACGGCAGAGTCCGCCGCGCTCACCCCCCGCAGGACCGGCGGCACGCTGGTGGATCTGTGGGGATCGGCCCGCCGGCGCGCGGTGTGGATCGTCGCGAGCGCCGGGGTGATGGCGTCGCTCGGCGGACTCTACGCGCTCCGGCAGGTGCCGACCTACCGCGCCACGGTCGAGCTGTTGATCGACCCGCAGGCGCTCCAGATCGTCGGGCGCGGCCTGTCGCGCCCGGATGCCCCGGCCCAGCTCGATTTCGCGAATCTCGAGAGCCAGGGGCTGGTCCTGCTCTCGGGCAAGATCCTCGACCCGGTGATCGCGCAGCTCGGGCTGGCGGAGGATCCGGTGCTGATCCGCGGCGCCCCGCCCGGCGCCGATCCGGCCGTCGTGGCGCTCGAAGCTTTGCGCAAGCGCATCGTGGTGCGCCGGGTCGACAACTCGTTCAACTTCCAGCTCACGGTCGCCTATCCCGACGCGCGGCGCGCGGCCGAGATCGCCAACACCGTCGCGGCGCAGTTCTTCGAGGTCGGCGCCCGGGACCGGGTCTCGGTGGTGCGCCGGGCCAACGAGGCGCTGCTGACCCAGGCCGCCGACCTGCGCGCCCAGCTCAACCGGGCCGACGTGGCGGTGGAGCGCTACCGGGCCGAGAAGGGCCTGATCGGCTCGGGCGAGGCCGGCCTCCTGGTGTCGCAGCAGCTCAAGGAGCTCTACGCCCAGATCACCGTCGCGGAGACCAACGTCGCCCGGCTGTCCTCCCGGCGCGAGCAGGTGCAGCAGCTGCGGGCGCCCGACGGTCAGGTCCAGGCGGTGCCGGAGAGCGACACCTCGCCTGTCATGGTCTCGCTGCGCACGCAATACGCCCAGACCCTCCAGGAGACCGCGACCCTGTCGCGCAGCCTCGGGCCGAACCACCCGCAGATGATCGCGCTCTCCGCCCAGCGCGCCGCGACCGCGCGGCTGATCGCCCTGGAGGCCGACCGGATCCGCCGCACCATCGAGGAGGACCTGCGCCGGGCCGAGGAATCCCTGCGCCAGCTGCGCGGCCGGGCCGAGCGGCTGATCCAGAACCAGACCAGCAGCAACCAGGAGGGCATCCGCCTGCGCCAGCTCGAGAGCGAGGCGGAGGCGATCCGGCGCACCTACAACCTCGTCCTCGACCGGACGAAGGACCTCGAGCAGCAGCAATCGATCAACCCGAGCAACTCGCAGATCGTCTCGCGCGCCACCCCGCCGCTGAAGCCTTCCGACACCCCGGCCCCGGTCGTGGTGGTGGCCGCCGGCCTGTTCGGCGCCGTGCTCGGGCTGATCCTCGCCTTCCTCTACGACCTCTGGCGCGGCAACATCACCACGGTCTCCGGGTTCGGCGCCGCGGCGCCGGTCTGGGCGCGCCTGCAGCGGCGGGGCCGCGGCGGCGCCAGCGCCGAGGAGGCCCTGGTCACCGCGGCGCGCGAGCTGCGCAACCGCTTCGCCGGCCGCGGCCAGCCGGTGATCGTGACCGTGGCCGCGGACGGGCTCGGGCCCGAGTGCCTGCACGCGGCGGAGGTCCTCACCGACCTGCTGATCCGCCTCGGCGAGCCGGCCCTGATGGTGCCCGAGCAGGCCCATGCCCGCCTCGGCTTCGGCGACGGCCCGCACACCGACGCGCCCTTGCGCGGCCGGCTCGCCGTCATCGACCCCGCCCGCGGGGGAGAGCGCCTGGCCCGGCCCGAGATCATCGTGGCGGAGCGGGACGTCACCCGCGGCGACGGCTGGCTCTCGATCCCCGAGACCTCCGACGCGATCCTCCTCGTCGTCGCCCCCGGCCGGATGACCCGGGGCCGCCTGGAGCGCCTGCTCGAAACCCTCGACGGCGCCGGCCGCTTCCGGGCGAAGGGCCTGTTCGGCCTCGTCACGGTCGAGCCGCGGCGGGCCCTGGCCCGGCGCAAGCGGGCGCCGGCGCGGCAAGTGACAGGGCAAATGGCCGGCCAGGTGACCAGCCAAGTGACCGGCCAGGTGCGCGCGGCATGACCGGCGGCCTGACGGCCGGCCTGCATCCGGCGGCCTCGCCCGCCGCCGATTGGCGCGCGCCCTTCCAGGGCCGGATCGCCACCGCGGTGCTCATCGGCGCGCTGGTCTTCAACGCCGCCCTCTGCTTCCTCAACACCGCCGGATTCCCGGTCAGCGGCGGCACCGTCATGGGCGCCGAGGTGGCGATCATCGCGGTCACCCTCGGATTCGCCCTCGACGAGCGGCCGGGCCCGTGGCTCGTCCTCGCCGGGCTGGTGACCTACGGGCTCCTGCTCGTGACCTTACGCGGCAACACCGACGTCAAGGGCATCCGCGACTTCCTGATTCCGGTCGTGTTCTACTGCCTCGGCACCCGCAGCCCGTCCTTGCGCGACGCCGACCGGGCGGTGCTGGCGAGCGGCGGCATCGTGGTGGTGATGGGCCTGTTCGAGTACGGCCTGTTCGACGTCTACCAGCAATACTTCAACATCGTGCGCTACTACGTCGCCCGCGGCAGCATGTCGGCGGCGGAGATCAGCGAGCTGACCGGCTCGCTGTTCACCTCCGGCATCCGGCCGGATTCGCGCACCATCCTGCCCTTCCTCGGGCCGCACCGGGTCTCGTCGGTCTTCCTCGAACCGGTCTCGGCCGGCAATTTCGGCGCCGTCCTGTTCGCCTGGGCGCTCTACCGCCGCACCATGCGCGGGCGGACCTGGCTGTTCCTCTGCGCCGCCGTCACCATCATCCTGGCCGATGCGCGCTTCGGCGCCTATGTCTGCGTGGCGATCGCCGGGGCGATGCTGGTGGGGTACCGCCTGCCGCGCCTGCTCTGGTTCGCCCTGCCCTTCACGATCCTGCTCGCGCTCGCGGTCTACGGCTTCGAGAGCCTGCAGACGAGCTGGCAGAACGACATGGCGGGCCGCCTGCTCTGGGCCGCGCTCCTCATCACCTCCCTGCCGCCCGAGGGCGTGTGGGGCATCATGCCCGACAAGATGTTCCTGTCGGATTCCGGCTACGCCTACACCCTCACCCAGCTCGGGGTGGCGGGCGCGCTGGTGGCCTGGGGCCTGTTCGTCCTGATGCCGGCCCGCAACCCCGACGGTTGGCGCCTGCGCTGCGCCATGGCGATCTATCTCTGCCTGCTCCTCGTCATCAGCGACTCGCCGTACTCGATCAAGACCGCGGCGCTGGTGTGGTTCATGATGGGGGCGGCGGACGGGGCGGAGCCGGAGATCGAGCGGGCGGCATCTTGACTGGTAACATATGAGTTGTTCACTGGGCTCGCTGTCCGTCGTGGGTGAAACTAGTCGGTGATCGTCTGCACCCTTTGCAATAGTCGAAGTTTATGGATCTAGCGCGGGTCCCCCTCTCCCGTTTGGGAGAGGGGACAGGGGTGAGGGTGGCTCGGTTGCCGCAATGACCCTGAACCGTAGAGCTGCGCAGCTCGACGCTTGGTGATTCATCCTGAAGCCGAGCCACCCTCACCCCTACCCCTCTCCCACACGGGAGAGGGGATCCCGCGCTCAAGATCCGACAGGAAAATCAGTCGTTCGGAATGGTTCTCATTGGGCACCGCGCTGGCGCACTGGGCAGAGTACAAGCGACGCAGGAGGGAGGTGTGATGGCCCTGACCCGCAGCTTCAAGGACACGATCAAGGCGCGCGCCGAGCGCGATCCTGCCTTCCGCGATGCCCTGCTCACCGAAGCCGTCGACCTGTTGCTCGCCGGTGATCTCGATACCGGCAAGGCGGTCCTGCGCGACTTTATCAACGCGACGATCGGCTTCGAGCGCCTGGCCGAGGAAACCGGCACCTCCTCCAAGAGCCTGATGCGGATGCTGAGCCCGGCCGGCAACCCGACCGCCAGCAACCTGTTCGGCGTGCTGCACGCCGTCCAGAAGACGACGGGCGTGCATCTCGTGGTCTCGGCCGCCGCCGGCTGAATCGTTGCCGCCCGGCCCCGGGAACCGCTCGACGCAAGCCGGCGACGGGGTCGCTGTCCACACGACAGACGGAGCGGCGTTAACTCCGCCTTAAGCACAGATCCGTCCAGGATACGGCGCGTGGGTCCCGTCCGTCCGGCCGGTGGCCGCGGGCGCGCCGTGGAACCCGTTCATGCTGGACTCGGTCCGGATCTCGCTCAAGGTGCTGAACGCGGCCCAGCTCGCCACGGTGGCGGCGGCCGCCTTCGGGCTGGCCTGGTTCGGCGGCGCCCTCTCCGGCACCGCGCCGGTGCCCGAGCGGCCCGCGCTCGCCCAAAATCTCGTCCAGGCCGCCCGCGCCTATGCCGACGCCCTCGACGAGGAGTTGAGCGCCTCGATCAACGACGCCCGCAACGCCGCCCTGCTCCTGCGCCTCGACGATGCCTCCTTAGCCGATTCCTGGCGCGCGGGCCGGCTGCAGGACTGGCTCGCCCTCAATCCGCGCTACCGCGACGCCGCCCTGCTCGGCCCCGACGGCGCCTTGCGCGCCGCGGGCGGGCCCGGCGGGACGCGGATCGACCGCGTCGTCGCCCGCACCGCACAGGTCGCGGTGGCGGCCGGACCCGAGGAGGCGCCCTTCGCTCTGACCCTGGCGCTCGGCCAGCCCGGGCGGTCGGACCGCCTCGTGCTGCGCGCGAGCCCGGCCTATTTCGAGGGGATCGGCGAGCGGGTCCGCCGGGCGCTCGGCGCGGGCGAGGCCCTCCGCTTCGCGGTGGCGGGGGCGGACGGCCGGGCGCTCGTCGGCCCGCTGCCGGCCGCCGACGATCCCCGGCCGCACGAGGCCGCGCCCACCCGCGGCAGCCGCGACATCGCCAGCCCCGGCTGGCTCGTCACCGCCTCCGCGCCCGCGATCCCGCTCCGGCCCGCCGGGCCCGACCCGCGCCTGATCGCCCTCGGCCTTGCCCTGGTGCTCGCCGCCGGCGGCCTCGGCCACGCCCTGGGCGGGCGGGTCTCGGCGCGCCTGCGCCGGCTCGCCGAAGACGCCGGCACCGCCGACGAGACCGGCGGCGAGGCTCCGGTGTCGCGGGTACGCGAGATCGCGGCGATCGCCGGCACCGTCCGCGACCGGGCCCAGAGCCTCGACGCCCGGCTCGCCGGGGCCGGGACCGGCCTCGACCGGGTGCGCGGCCGCCTGCACACCTTCGAGGCGATGTCGGGCTGGACCTGCTGGGAGATCGATCCCGAGACCCGGCAGGTCGTCTGGTCGGACCCTGACGGCGCCGGCGCCCTGGCGGGCGCCGACCGCGTCGCGACGATGGCCGATCTCGCCGCCCGGTTCGAGCCCGCCGACCGCCCCCTCCTCGACCTCACCCTGAAGGCGGCGCTCGGGGCGGACGGCCCCCACGACGTGGTTCTGCGCACGAGCGGGCCGGGGCCCGAATCCGGCCGCCGCCTGCTGGTGCGGCTCCTGCGCGGCCGCGACGCCGCCGGCCGGGTCCGGGTCCACGCCCTCAGCCGGACGATCCGCGAGGGCGCGCCCGCCGACACCCCGGCGGGCGCCAACGAGCGGCGGCGCAACGTCGTCCTGCGCCGGGTCACCGACGGCATCGTCCACGACTTCAACGACGTGCTCACGGTGGTGCTGGCCAATCTCGGCGTGCTGCGGCGCCAGACCGGCCTCGACCCGCGCCAGGCGGCGCTGACCGACGCGGCGCTCGCCGGCGCCCAGCGCGGGGCGGCGCTCACCCGGCGCCTGCTCGGCCTGGTGCGCGGCGGCGACCTCGCCGGCGACGCACCCCCGGCGGAGCTCGCCTCCTCCGACCTCGCCGCGACCGTGGCGGCGTTCCTGCCCTTCCTGCAGGCCAACGTCCTGCGCGACGCGCCGCTCGTCACCCGCATCCCCGACGACCTGCCCCGGGCGGCCTGCGGCGAGCGGCTGGTCGAACTGGTGCTGCTCAACCTCGCCTTCCACATCCGCGACCTCGGCCTGCACGGCTTCGCGGTCGGGGCGGCCGAGCACGCGGCCGACCTGGCCCCGGTGCCCGGCATGCCGGAGGGCCCGGCCCTGCGCGTGCTGTTCGCCAGCGGGCGCCGCCTCCCGGGCGCCGCCGCGCGGCCGCAGATCCAGGCGCTCGACACCGTCGGGCGGCTCCTGCGCGCCGGCGGCGGGGGCTGGCGCGTCCTCAGCGACGGGTGCGGCGCGGACGCGTTCCTGGCCGAGGCGTGGTTGCCCGCCGAGACGCGTCCGGCCGAGGCGCGGAAGACGACGGCCGGCCGCGCCGATCCGCGCCAGGCGGCCCTTGCCGGTCCGGCGCCGCAGGCCGCGTTGCGCATCCTGCTCGTCGAGAGCGACAGCCTCGTGCGCGCCAGCCTCGTCGAGGCCCTGGCCGAGCTCGGCCATGACGTGGTCCAGGCCGCCTCCGGCGAGCACGCCCTCGAACTTCTGGCCCGCGACGCCGCCTTCGACGCGATGATCGCCGACCAGGCGATGCCGGTGATGACCGGCCTCCAGCTCGCCGCCACCGTGGTCGAGCGCCATCCGGGCATCCGCGTCATCCTGGCGAGCCCGCACGGCCAGCTGCCCCAGGCGGCCCGCCGCTTCCTCCAGCTCGACAAGCCATTCCGGCGCGAAGACCTCGCCGCCGTGCTCGCCGCCTGACCGGCGCAGGCCCGGCGTCCCAGCCGAGCGCGTTGCGACACGGTACACGACAGCGACACCGGATCCCGACATGCGTCAGCCGACGACAATGAAACCCTCTCTGTCATCCCGGGGCCGCGACAGCGGAACCCGGGATCCATAACCGCCGAGATCTCAGGCCGAAGCGGAACGCAATCCGCCTGATTCGGCATCGTCAGCGGTTATGGATCCCGGGTTCTCGCCTGTCGGCGAGCCCCGGGATGACGCGGAGGTTGTCCGGTCGGCCGGCTCACGCGAGCCGGGCTCCGCGCCGATGTCTTGTATTGTAAGCTGCGATCGGCTGGCGCTCCAGGTCTTTGATTTCGCCGCACTTTCTTCGACGAGCCGGTCTCCGCTTCGTCGGAAAATTCCGTAGGCAAAAATTGCCGACCTAACCTCCGTTGCAGGACAATAAATTTTAACCGTCTCGTTGCATAAATCAGTGCACAACGTTTCGGTAACCAGTTCAGGAGGCGGCGTTGATTGCCTCGATTCAGTCACGAACACTCGGCCTCGTCGGCGGCGTGAGCCTCGCCGTTCTCGCCGCGGCCGCTCCGGCCCGGGCGGCGGACCTGAGGGCGCCGGGCACCGACGCCGACTGGTACACCGGCGCGCAGACCCAGGCGGTCGACGACAGCTGGGCGATCGCCGTCGACGGCTCGACCAGCGTCACCTCCAACAGTTCGGCCTTCGGCTCGATCACCGTGACGGCGCCGCTCGCCGGCTCGCCGAGTCAGAGCGGCCCGCGGGTGCGGGTCGAGGCCATCGCCGGCACCTATTCCTATCCGGGCCAGGCCGTCGCCTCGCGGGTGACGGGCTACCAGCAGGAAGGCTCGGCGATGGCCGGCTACGAGTGGGTGTGGCGCGACGCGGCGCTCGCCGGCTTCATCGGCTTCAACGTGCGCAGCAACCAGCTCTCGGTCGTCGATCCGGGCAACCCGGTGGTCGGCACCGGGATCGGTTTGCGCGTCGCCGCGAATTTCTACGCCAACCCCACCGACCGCACGATGGTGTCGGCCTATGGCTCCTACTCGACCAAGTTCAACGCCTACTATTCCCGCCTGCGCGTCGGCTACATGGTCGCCGACGGCGTCTATATCGGCCCCGAGGCGCTGTTCCTCGGCGACGACTTTTTCCGCCAGTACCGGATCGGCGCCCATCTCTCGGGCGTGAAGTTCGGGCCGGTGCAGATGTCGCTGGCGGCGGGCTACGTGCAGGACCGGGTCCAGGGCTCGGGGTACTATTCGAGCATCGAGGCGCGGGCGAATTTTTAAGTCTCTCGGCCTGTTCGATCAGCCTCTACAGACCGATCACGCTCCGGGTCATTCCGGGGCCGCGAAAGCGGAGCCCGGAATCCAGAAACACAGGTGTTTCGGAAGGAAGCGGAACGATCTCCGCCCGATCCTGAACGATCGGCGGTTCTGGATTCCGGGCTCCGCTGCGCGGCCCCGGAATGACCCTTAGTGTGTCAGGACTGTCGAGCACGCCGACGAAACCCTTGTCCTTTCCGGCCAACTTCTCAGACGAGCACGGGCGCCCGGCTGGCCGGACGCCCCTCCCCCGTCCGATCAGGCCGGCGCGCCGGCCGCCTTGGCCTCGCGGCGCCGGGCGTGCAGCACGTACTCGGTGTAGCCGTTGGGCTGGACGCGGCCCTTGAACACCAGGTCGCAGGCCGCCTGGAAGGCCGGCCCGTCGAAACCCGGCGCCATCGGCCGGTAGAGCGGATCGCCGGCATTCTGGCGGTCGACCACCTGGGCCATGCGCTTCATCGTCTCCATCACCTGCGCCTCCGACACCACGCGATGGTGCAGCCAGTTGGCGATGTGCTGGGACGAGATGCGCAGCGTCGCGCGGTCCTCCATCAGCGCCACGTCGTGGATGTCCGGCACCTTGGAGCAGCCGACGCCCTGGTCGATCCAGCGCACGACGTAGCCGAGGATGCTCTGGACGTTGTTGTCGATCTCCTGCTGCACGTCGTCGGGGGCGAAGTTCGAGCGGGCGAGCGGCACCTGCAGGATCTCGTCGAGGGCCGAGCGCGGCCGGCGCGCCAGCTCCTGCTGGCGGGCCTTCACGTCGGTCTCGTGGTAGTGCAGCGCGTGGAGCGTCGCGGCCGTCGGCGAGGGCACCCAGGCGGTCGAGGCGCCGGCCTTCGGGTGGGCGCCCTTCTGCATCAGCATGTCGGCCATGGCGTCGGGCGCCGCCCACATGCCCTTGCCGATCTGCGCCCGGCCGAGCAGGCCGCAGGCGAGGCCGACATCGACGTTGTTCTCCTCGTAGCCCTTGATCCAGGGCGTGCCCTTCATGTCGTTCTTGCGGATGACCGGACCGGCCTCCATCGAGGTGTGGATCTCGTCGCCGGTGCGGTCGAGGAAGCCGGTATTGATGAACACCACCCGCTCCGCCGCCGCCTTGATGCAGGCGGCGAGGTTCACCGTGGTGCGGCGCTCCTCGTCCATGATGCCCATCTTGAGGGTGTTGGGCTTGAGGCCCAGCATCGCCTCGACGCGGGTGAACAGCTCGACCGCGAAGGCGACCTCTTCCGGCCCGTGCATCTTCGGCTTGACGATGTAGACCGAGCCGCGGCGGCTGTTGCGGATGCCGGATGGGCTCCTGAGGTCGTGGATCGCGATCAGCGCCGTGACGGCGGCGTCGACGATGCCCTCCGGCACCTCGGCGCCGGACTCGTCGAGCACCGCATCGGTGAACATGTGGTGGCCGACATTGCGCACCAGCATCAGCGAGCGGCCGGGCACGCTGACCTCGCCCTGGCCGTCGGGGGCGGTGTAGGTGCGGTCGGGGTTGAGCTTGCGCTCGAAGCGGCGGCCGTCCTTCTCGACCGGGGCCGAGAGGCTGCCGTTCATCAGGCCGAGCCAGTTGCGGTAGACCACGACCTTGTCCTCGGCATCGACCGCCGCGACCGAATCCTCGAGGTCCATGATGGTCGAGACCGCCGACTCGATCACGATGTCGGCGACGCCCGATGCGTCGAAGCGGCCGATCCGATGGGTGCGGTCGAGCACGATCTCGACGTGCAGGCCGTGGTGGCGCAGCAGCAGGGCCGTGGGCGAGGTGGCCTTGCCGCGATAGCCCGCGAAGGCCTCGGGCCGGGCGAGCGGGATCGTGTCGCCGGTATTCATGTTGCCGACGAGCTGGCCGCCCTCCACCGCGTAGGTCACCACGTCGGCGTGACGGCCGCCGGCGAGCGGCAGGGTGCGGTCGAGGAAGGCGCGGGCGCGCGCCACCACCCGGGCGCCCCGGGTGCGGTTGTAGCCGCCGCCCCGGGTCGCGCCGCCCTCCTCCGACACCGCGTCGGTGCCGTAGAGCGCGTCGTAGAGCGAGCCCCAGCGGGCATTGGCGGCGTTGAGCGCGTAGCGGGCGTTCGAGGTCGGGACCACGAGCTGGGGACCCGCGATGGTGGCGATTTCGTCGTCGACGTTGTCGGTGCGCACCTGGACCGGGCCGGGATCGGGCAGGAGGTAGCCGATCTGGGTGAGGAACGCCTTGTAGGCCGCCTCGTCCACCGGCTTGCCGACCCGCTCGCGGTGCCAGGCGTCGATCTTCTCCTGGATCGCGTCGCGGGTCTCGAGCAGGGCGCGGTTGCGGGGCCCTAAGTCGCGCACGATGGCCGACAGGCCGTTCCAGAACGCCTCCGGGCCGATCCCGGTCCCCGGCAGGGCTTCCTCGACCACGAAATCGTGCAGCACCGAGGCCACCGACACGCCACCGACCGTCTTGCGATCCATCCGATTTCCTCCCGCGGGCATCCGCACGTGCCGCGTCTTCGCGCCCCCCTTAACAGGCGACGCGGAGACCAGAAAGCCGGCGCACGGGCGCAAGCCGGCGTCCGTCGCGCCGGCCGGGGATATCCCGGGATGAGACGACCTGTCGAAAACGTAATGTTGTGTGGGAGCGAAAATGCCCCGCTCGGGCGTTGCCTCCCCGTGACAAACACCGGCCCCCCTCCCATCTCGTGGGCGCCGGCCCGCCGGCAACCGAAGGAGTACGGCTCCATGAACAGCGAAGAACGCGACGTCATCAACGGCATATTCCAGCGACTGGAGCAGGCCGCGCAGCAGCCCCGCGATGCCGACGCGGAGCGCTTCATCGCCGACAAGATCCGCGCCCAGCCCTACGCCCCCTACGCCATGGCGCAGCTCGTCTACGTGCAGGAGGAGGCGATCAAGAGTCTCAACCAGCAGCTCGAGCAGGCCCGGGCCGAGGCCCAGCGCGGCGGCCAGGGTGCCGGCCAGGGCGCCGGCGGCGGCGGCTTCTTCTCCAGCATCTTCGGCGGCGGGTCGCGGCCCGAGCCGCAGCAACCGCCGCAGCGTGGCGGTGCCTGGGGCAACCAGGGCGGCTACGGCCAGCAGCCCCAGCCGGGCTACGGTGGCCCGCAGGGCTATCCGCCGCAGCAACCCGGCTACGGCGGCCCGCAGCAGGGCGGTCCCTGGGCCGGTCAGCAGGCGCCGCAGCGCGGCGGCGGCGGCTTCCTCGCCACGGCCCTGCCGATGGCGGCGGGCGCGGCCGGCGGCATGCTGCTCGGCAGCGCCCTCAGCAACGCCTTCGCGGGCGGCCACTCGTCGCTCGGCAGCATGGCGGGCCTCGGGGGCGCCGGCGCGGCGGGCGGCACGGTCGTCGAGAACAACTACTTCGGCAACCAGGGCGGCAGCGAGGATTTCGGCGCCCCCCTCGGCGGCGACGATGCCGGCTTCCAGGACGCCTCCTTCGACGGCGACATGGGCGACAGCGGCAGCGACGACTGGGTCTGATCGGCCGTCGCTCCGGTTCCGAGGGGGCCCCGCCGCGGCGACGCGGCGGGGCCTTCTTCATGTCGGGTGACCGTGTCCTCAGATCACCCGATGATCAGATCACCTGCACGCGGGCGCCGACCGGCACGCGCTCGTAGAGGTCGGTCACGTCCTCGTTCATCATCCGGATGCAGCCCGAGGAGACCGACTGGCCGATCGTGTGCGGCTCGTTGGTGCCGTGGATGCGGTAGAGCGACGAACCGAGATAGAGGGCGCGGGCGCCGAGCGGGTTGGCGGGACCGCCGGCCATATGGCGCGGCAGGTCGGGGCGGCGGCGCAGCATCTCGGCGGGGGGCGTCCAGTCCGGCCATTCGCGCTTGGCGCTGACCGTCTTCATGCCCGACCAGGTGAAGCCCGGCCGGCCGACGCCGATGCCGTAGCGCAGGGCCCGGCCGCCGGGCTGGACCAGGTAGAGGAAGCGCGACGGCGTGTCGATCACGATGGTGCCGGGCCGCTGCCCGCCGTCATAGGCGACCTCCTGGCGCTGGAAGCGCGGGTCCATCGCCCGGCCGATCCCCTCCTCCCGGGCCTCCGGCATCGCGGCCGGGACCGGGCGCCCGCGAGGCGCCTCGAACGGGTCGGGAGCGTAGGCCTGGGTGGGTTGGGGCTGGGCGTAGACCGGAGGCTGGGCGTAGGCTTGCGGCGCGTAGGCTTGGCGCGGATAGGCCTGCGCCGGCACCGGGTCGCCGGAATGCAGCGAGACCCCGGGCACGACCGGCTCGTAGCCGACCTGGGCGCCCGACGTGCCGGCGGCGGCGTAGCCCGCGGTGCGGGCATAGGCCGGCGGCGCCCCGTAGACGCCGGCGACGGGGCCGGCCTGCCGGTAGCCGCGGCCCGGCAGGATCGTGCCGTCCGGGGCGACCGGCGCGGGGCGCAGCGGGCGGGCGGCGTAGGTCGGGTCCTGCCCGGTCATCAGGTACTCGATGAAGCCGCCGCCATAGGATCCGGGCGCTCCCTGCGCCAGGGCCGGCAGCGTTCCGAGACCCGTTCCGAGACCGGCCGCGATCGCCCCGGCCAGCACCATCCCGCGCACCACCATCGCACCCGTCCCCGCAACCCCTGCCGCATCCCGGCGATGGCGGCAGGAGAGCAGGGCCGCCGAGACCGGACGGTGAAGGAACGTGGTGAGCGTTTCGCTAAATCCTTGTGGTGAATCATTAATTCGGCCTCACGGTGAATCGTTCGTCACCGCGGGCACAAGCCCCCTCCAGGCATTCAGCAAATCGCAATCAATGTTGGGGACATTGGCCCGTGTGGGCCGTGCGATGCGGCCGCGGCTGCAGGCTCTCTCGGACCCATGAAGAACAAGCGCTTCCGCATCGAGGACAGTCTCGGGGTTGCTTCCGTTCCCGTCGAGGCGGCGCCCCCGCCGGTCTCGATCAACGACGAGCGGATCTCCGAGATCCTGGCGACGGTCAACGAACTCAAGCGCCTGACCGAGACCACCACCGGCGACGTGATCGACGCCTGCCGGCGGGAGATGGCCGAGATCTACGGCATGCGCAACGAGCTCGACGTGATGAAGGCCGCGATCGGCCGGACCAAGCACGAGATCGCGGTGCTGCACCGGCAGGATTTCGACGGCAAGGGCGTGCGCCGCGCCGCCGGCGAGCTGGACGCCGTGGTCGACGCCACCGAGCGGGCCACCACCACGATCCTGGCGGCGGTCGAGGACATCGAGACCCACGCCTCGGTGCTGCGCTCGACCGGCGGGCTCAAGGATCATTCCGACGTCGACGCGATCCTCGAGCGCACCGTGGTGCTCTACGAGGCCTGCAACTTCCAGGACCTGACCGGCCAGCGCATCAGCAAGATCGTCAGCGTGCTGAAGTTCGTCGAGGACCACATCGACCGGATGATCGAGGCCTGGGGCGGCCTGGAGGCCTTCAAGGACCTGATCGGCGAGCGCGCCGGTGTCAGCATCGACGACGAGAGCAGCCTGCTCAACGGGCCGAAGCTCGACGAGGATCCGGGCCACGTCGACCAGACCGACATCGACGCGCTGTTCGACTGACGGGCGGCGGGCGGCGTCGGGGCGCCGGCGCTTCAAGGGCCAGCCGACGAATTTCAAACCCTCGATGTCATGTATGGACGGCCCCCGTTTCGCAAGGGTTTGTGAGCATCGGTTTGAGCCAGTCGGTTCAGGAGCAGTCATGTATCCGGCCTCTGATGCCGTCGTGCCGCCGCGGTTGATGCGACGAGGACGACGGCGGGCCACCAAGGGGTGCGCACAAGCGTTCCTTGCGAAGA
Source organism: Methylobacterium sp. 174MFSha1.1 (assembly GCF_900116815.1). Classification (NCBI taxonomy): domain Bacteria; kingdom Pseudomonadati; phylum Pseudomonadota; class Alphaproteobacteria; order Hyphomicrobiales; family Methylobacteriaceae; genus Methylobacterium; species Methylobacterium sp. 174MFSha1.1. The sequence continues at coordinate 279,626 of NZ_FPCB01000009.1, forward strand.
ACCAGGCTCCCAACATCCCGACGCGCTGTGACGCGCGATGACGTGGCGGAGTGTCCTGGTCCCAGGTCCCTCATCCTGCTCTGGCCTTGGCCGTGCTTACAGCTCCTTGCTCACCGAAGGTCGCGTCCCGCCGCTCCTCAAGCGGCGGCG